>SCVQ01000296.1 GCA_004296865.1 Nitrospirota bacterium | reverse complement strand
GGTGTCGGCAGTGGCCGCGACCGGGACGATTAATCCGGTCGTCTCGGTTCAGGTGGGCAGCCAGGTGTCTGGGATGATTCAGAGTCTCCATGCGGATTTCAATTCGATCGTCAAGGCGGGCGAGGTGGTGGCCCGGATCGATTCCTCCCCCTTCAGAGCCCGCCGCGATCAAGCGGCGGCCAATCTTGAGATTGCCAAGGCCAACGTGGCGAAAGCCCGGACGGAGCTGGCGCAGCGGAAACGCGAGCTGGATCGGCTGAAGTCTCTTGTCGAGCGGCAGTTCGTGTCGCAAAATGACGTGGATGTGGCGGTGACCGCCCAGCAGGGCGCTCAGGCGCAGTTGGAGGTCTCCGAGGCGCAGGTCAAGCAGGCCGAGGCCACGCTCAGCTCCGCAGATCTGGACCTGAAATACACGGTGATTCGGTCTCCTGTGAACGGGATTGTCATCGCCCGCAACGTGGAAGTGGGACAGACCGTGGCCGCGAGCTTCGCCACGCCGAACCTGTTCTTGATCGCGCTCGATCTCACGCAGATGCAGGTGGATACGAATGTCAGCGAATCAGATATCGGGGGCATCACCGAGGGCAAGGAGGCCAGCTTCACGGTCGATGCCTATCCGGGGGAACGGTTTCAGGGACAAGTCCGGCAGGTCCGAAACGCGCCCATCAGCGTGCAAAACGTCGTGACGTACAATGTCGTGATCGGCGTGGACAATCGGGATTTGCGGCTCAAGCCAGGCATGACCGCCAACGTGTCGATTATCGTGGCCCGTAAGGATCAAATACTCAAAATCCCCAATGCCGCGCTGCGCTTCACACCGCCCAAGCCGGAGGGCCTGACCGGCCGTGCCACCGGCACGGCGAGTTCTGTGGCGCCTCGTCCTGCCGCCGGCCGTGCCGGTCCGCCTGCCGGGTCGAAGACGGTATGGAAAGTCGGGCTCTCCGGCGATCCGGAGGCAGTGTCTGTCCAGACGGGGATTTCTGATGGGAATGCCACCGAGGTGATCGGCGGGGAATTGAAAGAAGGCGATGAGGTCATCATCGGCATCGACACGCCCAAGGGCGGGCGGAAGGCCGACGCCTTGCCGCCGGGATTCGGCTCGGGACAGCGGCGGCCCAGTTCGCGCGACCGCGGCCTCTAGCGAAACGTGACGCGTGACGCGTTAGGGGAATGGCGGTGGAGGCTTGCAACCATGGGCGCACGCCCGTCACTCATTACCCGTCACCTGTCACTGATTGCGCTATGGGTATGCTGATCGTCTGTCAGGATCTCTGGAAAATCTACCGGCTGGGCGACGTGGAAGTGCAGGCCCTGCGCGGGGTGAGCTTGGAGATCGCACGGGGAGAATTGGTGGCGATCATGGGCGCGTCCGGGTCTGGGAAGTCCACGTTCATGAACATCATCGGGTGCCTGGACAGCCCGACCAGAGGCAGCTACTGGCTGGATGGGCTGGAGGTCGCGCGTGCGAGCCAGGATGAATTGGCCGAGGTTCGCAACCGGAAGATCGGGTTCGTGTTCCAGAATTTCAATCTGATCCCCAGGACCAGTGCGTTGGAGAACGCCCAGTTGCCCCTTTTTTACCGGGGGCTGTCGCTGCGTGAACAGCGCGCGCGGGCCGCCGCGGCGCTCGCCCGTGTCGGGCTGGCCGGGCGCGAGCACCACTATCCTGCGCAGCTCTCTGGCGGGCAGCAGCAGCGGGTGGCCATTGCACGGGCCCTCGTCTCGGAACCGGCCATCCTCCTGGCCGACGAGCCGACCGGTAATCTGGATACCGAGTCTAGTCGGGACATCATGGAGATCCTGGATCGTCTGAATCGGGAAGACGGCATTACGATCATCTTGGTGACGCACGAAGCGGCCATTGCCGCCTACGCGTCGCGCCAACTGCTGGTCAAGGACGGACAAATCGTCAGCGACCGTGCCACGCCCGTCCCTGCCGGGAGCCGCTAAGGGGAACCTGTGGGCGCGTTCGTCCTCCTCACGATCCTGACCGCCTTCCGCGTCCTGAGCCGGAATCGGCTGAGGGCCGGGTTGACCATGTTGGGCATTGTCATCGGCGTAGGCGCCGTCATTGCGATGGTCAGCATCGGGGAAGGGGCCAAGGCTGCCGTCCAGGCGCAGGTGGCGAGCATCGGCACCAACGTGATTATCATCCTGCCGGGAGCCACGACCGTCGGCGGGGTCCGTGGCGGGCAGGGCGGGGCCGTGACCCTGACCACGGCCGACGCCTTCGACCTGAAGAAGAAGATTCCATTGCTGAGTGAGACGGCCTGGTCCAAGCGGGATGTGATGCAGATCGTCGCGGGCAACAAGAACTGGAACGTGCCGGTCAACGGCATCTCTCCCGGCTACCTGACCATCAGGGACTGGTCCTACGCCAGTGGCGGACCCATCACCCAAGTCGACATGGATGCCGGATCTCGCGTGGCCCTGCTCGGACAGACGGTGGTGGAAAATCTGTTCGAGCCGGGAGAGGAGCCGGTCGGCTCCACGATCCGAATCAAGAACGTGCCCTTCACGGTCATCGGAGTCCTGGCACCCAAAGGCCAGTCGGCGCAGGGGTCCGATCAGGATGACATCGTCTTCATTCCCTTCTCGACCGCGGAGCGCAAAGTGCTGGGGACGCAGTTCCTGGGCTCGGTCGCGGCCCTGTTCGCGTCCACCGATCATCCGGGAGACTTGCCCGCCGCCGTAGAGGCCATCCGCGAGGTGTTGCGTGGCCGGCACCGCCTCCAGCCGGATCAGCAAGACGACTTCACGATCCGCACCCAGGTAGACATCGGGAAGGTGCAGGAGGGAACCAGCCAAACCCTCACGCTCATGATGTTTGCGGTGGCGTCGATCTCCCTGCTGGTCGGGGGCATCGGGATCATGAATATCCTCCTGGTCTCGGTGACCGAGCGGACCCGCGAGATCGGCATTCGGATCGCGGTGGGGGCCAAGCGCCGGCATATTCTGACGCAGTTCCTGATCGAAGCCATGACCTTGAGTCTCGTCGGGGGGCTGCTGGGGATCGTCCTGGGCGTGCTCGGTGCGCAGGCCACGACGGTGATCGCCGGCTGGCCGACGATCATCTCGGGGGAGTCCATCATGGCGGCATTCCTGTTTTCGCTGGCGGTGGGGCTCTTTTTCGGCCTCTACCCCGCGAACAAGGCTGCCCGCCTCAACCCCATTGAAGCCTTGCGCTATGAATAGCGCAGGCCGTCACGCGTGGTTACGTGGCGACCTGTTCGGCGGCGAGCATCGGGCGTGCGCGGTCGAATTCCTCTTGCAGTTGACTCAGCAACGTTGACGAACGCGCCAGGTTTCCTGATTCGGCCAGTGCTTGGAGATCGGCAGCCAGTCCGGCCATCCGGCACACTCCCAGATTGCCGCAGATGCCCTTCAGGCCGTGTGCGGCCTCTTCCACGTCCTTCGCATGGCCTCTGCCGATGGCCTCCCGCAGTGTGGCCAGGCGCCGCGGCGCCTCCTGTAAAAATTGCCCGATCAGGCTCTCGACAAAGTGCGGGTCCTCCTCGCCGACGAGTTCGCGGAGGGCGGCGAGGGTTTTTGGATCGACCGGGGCGTTGAGCGCCGTAGGGGAGGTCTCTGAACGCGGCCTGTCGGGCTCTGCGGTGCGTGGTTGCTGAACGTGGCTTGGGTGAAAGGTAGGAATCCACCGTTGGAGCGTTCGCTCAAGTTCCGCTGTCTTCACCGGCTTGGCGAGATAGTCGTCCATCCCCGCCGCCAGGCACTTGTCCCGATCGCGCGGCATCGCATTGGCGGTCATGGCGATGATCGGCACCCTTCGGGGCGCTACGTCGTTCGTATCTCGTGAAGCGTATCTCGTCCCTCGTATTTCGTCAGACGCTTCACGCGCCGGTGACGCTTCACGTTTTCTGATTTCGCGCGTCGCTTCCCAACCATCCATGACCGGCATGTGGCAGTCCATGAGGATCGCGGCGTAGGGCATGCGGCCTGCGGCTTCGATGGCTTCCTGTCCGTCGGCGGCGACCTCCGCTTGGAAACCGAGGGTCTCCAAGATGCGTACCGCCACTTTTTGATTGATGGTATTGTCGTCGGCGACGAGGATGCGGGGGCGTGATCGGATCGTGGCTTCATTGAGGCTATGGCGCGTAACCAGAGCGGGCGCGCCGGCCGGCCAGGTGGATTCCCCTTCGGGCAGGGCCATGACCGTGGTCAGGCAGTGATATAACTGGGCATGGCGCACCGGCTTGGCCAGGTAGGCAAGGACGCCTAGCTGCCTGGCGCCTTCCGCATCGCCACGCCGACCGTAGGAGGTCAGCAGCACCAGCCGGACGTTCGCGAGGAGAGGGTCCGCCTTGATCATACAGGCCACTGCCAACCCGTCTGTGTCCGGCATGTGCATGTCCAGGATCGCCAGATCGCAGGGCTCGCCGCGCATTGCTCCGGCACGGAGTTGTTCCAGGGCTTGCGGTCCGTTCGCGGCACTCACGCTCCGCATGCCCCAGCCTTTGAGGGCCAGTTCGAGGACTTTTTGGCTCGTGGCGTTGTCATCGACCACGCATGCCCGCAAGCCCTCGATCCGGATGCGAGGGTTTGGAGCTGTTGGGGGGGCGGCGGTTTGTTTCCCGAGCCGCGCGGTGAACCAGAAGGTGCTGCCCTTGCCCGGGGTGCTGTCGACGCCGATGGTGCCCTCCATCAATTCAGTCAGTTGTTTGCAAATAGCCAGCCCCAGGCCGGTGCCGCCGTACTTGCGTGTGGTGGAGCTGTCCCCCTGGGTGAAGGGTTGAAACAGGTGCGCGCGGCCTTCCGGCGTCACGCCGATGCCTGTGTCGGAGACCTCGAAACGGACGACGACGGTCTGGTCGGCCTCTTCGACCTGGGAAACGCTCACGATGACTTCTCCCTGCGGGGTGAACTTCACCGCGTTGCCGATGAGGTTGGTGAGGATCTGGCGGAGGCGTCCGGGGTCACCGTGCAGGGACGTCAGGACATTGGCGTGGAGGAGACAGGCCAGTTCCAAGCCCTTGCTCTGGGCGGGCTCGGCAAGCAATTCAAGCACGTCTTCCACCGTTGCCCGCAAGTCGAAGTCGATATGTTCCAGGGTGAGTTTGCCGGCCTCGATTTTCGAGAAGTCCAGAATGTCGTTGATAATGGTCAGCAGGGCCTCGCCCGAGTGCCGGATCGAGACGGCGTATTCGCGCTGGTCCGGCGCCAGCTCCGTGTCGAGCAAGAGCCCGGCCATCCCGATGACTCCGTTCATCGGCGTGCGGATCTCGTGGCTCATCGTGGCCAGGAACTCGGACTTCAGTCGTGCGGTTTGCAACGTCTGGCTGTTGGCCTCGGCCAACTCCGAGTTCTTTTTCGCCAGATCGTAGGCGGCTTGCATGATCCGCGCCTCGCCCTGCTTGCGTTCGATGAACTGGCCGATCTGGCTTCCAATGGCGGAGAGCATCTGGAGCAGATCCTCATCCGGCCGCTGGATCCGGTGGCTGAAAAACTCCATGACCCCGATCACATCTCGGCCTAAGCGGATTGGAAATCCGCAGGCTCCGTGCAGTTCATCCTGGGCCGCCACCTCCGCTCTCGGGAAGTTGGCATCCTGGGTGACGTCGAGGACCCAGTTAGGTTCGCCGCTGGACCAGATGCGGCCGGGCAGGCCGACGCCGGGAAGAAAGACGGCTTGCCGGCTGCGCGTCGCAAACTCCACCGTGCCCGCAAGCGGTGCGTGCCAGAGATCGAGGCAACGCAGGACATTGGCCTCTCGATCCACGAGCCAGATGATGCCCAAGTCCCAGCAGAGACAATCACAGACCGTCTCCAGGACCTTGGGCATGGCGGTAGTCAGGTTGGAAGACTCCGCCAGAATACGGGTGACGGCGTATTGTGTGGCCTGGCGGCGCTCGACGGTTTTCCGCTCGGTGATGTCGGTCAGCACCCCGATAAAATGCGTCAGGTGGCCTGCTTCATCGCGGACGGGGGAGACGGTGACGTCATTCCAGACAGGGATGCCGTTTGCTCGATCGAATTGCGTCATGAACGCGCAGTCCCGCTGCTCGCGCAGCGCCGCCTGGAGTTCGGCGACCGCGGTTTGGTCGGTCGAGGGGCCGTTCAGAATTTGCCAGCTCTGGCCCAAGATCTCATCTTCAGCGTAGCCCAACATCTTTGTGAAGGCGGCGTTGACGGAGATAAACGGGTTGCCCGTTTGGTGGGGATCGGTGATCACGATGCCGTTGCTGCTGGCGGCAATGGCCCGATCCCGCAGGCGGGCGAGCATCCATTCTGCCCGCAGGCGGCCGGTAGCCCAGAGAAGGAACCCGAGCATCGGCACGAACACCGCCCCCCCGGCTAATCCGAGTTTCCACGCGACGGCATTGATGGGGGCGACGGCATCGCGGCGGTCGATGCGAACCAAGATGCCCCATCCCAGGTCCGTGAACGTGGTACTGCCCTTGATCTGGGCGTAGCCCGTGATGACCGGCTCGTGCCGGCGTTCGTGGGTTTCTTCGACGAAACCGGGTGGGGCTGAGTCATACAACAGGGCTGAGGGGACCCGAAGCGTCTTGAGATTACGATGCCCTTCTTCTCGCAAGACCGAGTCGGCAATGAGCTCGCCGTGACGGGTCAGGAAATGATACTCGATCCGTGCGTCGGTTCCGTGCTGGGCTTGGAGTGCCACGACGGTCTGTGCGAAGGTGTCCTCCAGCACAGGGCGGCCCACCCGTGCGGTGACGACGCCCAGGAAATGGCCTTCGCGATCCAGGATCGGGGCGGTAAAGGAGACGGCCATGGTCCCATCGGATTCTTGGGAGACCGCTGCATCGTGGACCACCAGACGGCCTTGATCGCGCGCGTGCCGAAACCATTCGTCGGGGCTGCGGTCTTGGCCGATGCTGGCTGGGTCCGTGGCGGCGAGGAGGTGTCCCGTGGAGTCGGTGACGGCCAGCCATTGATAGAGCGGGTAGAGAGCCTGCACCGCCAGCAGGTGCCGGGTCATGGCGGCCCGGTCCTGTTGTTGGAAAACGGCGTTCTGCGCCAGCAGGTTGATGTCGCTGTATCGTTCGGCGAGGAGGAGATCCAGCTTGCCCGCAATCCCGGTGGCGGCGAGCGCCAAACTCTCTCCCGTGGTGGCGAGCAAGCGGGTTTTGACGAAGCGGATGCCGATGGCGCCGACTCCCACGATCACGACCGTCAGCGCGAGGATGATCGTCGAGAGCCAGGCATAGGGCTGTCGGTGTGTGCGGTGATGCATGTGCACGGGGCGGGGTGGTCCCTCCAGGGCTGTTTGCACGGGCCCTTGGCTAGGGCCTGACAACCCATGATTCACGGTCTGCCGGCTGTGCCATCTCGATGCAGTTGCGTCCTCTTCCCTTCGCGCGATAGAGCGCCGCGTCCGCCGATTTGATGAACAGGGCAGCAGTCTCCGGGCCGTCAGCTCCGCCTAGGGTCACTCCCAGGCTGATGGAGATCGGAATAGCGTGGCCATCGGTGATTTCGATGGGGGGCTGATCGAGGCGGGTCCGAAGGCGCTCTGCGGTGTTCATGACGTCAGGCCCATCACAGCCTGGAAGCACGATGAGAAATTCCTCCCCGCCATACCGGCCGATCGCATCATAGGGCCGTAACACCGAACGCAGTCGCCTCGCGGCTTCGACGAGCACGAGGTCCCCGGCAGTGTGTCCATAGCTGTCGTTGATGTCCTTGAAGTGGTCCAGGTCGGCGAGGATGACGGCGAAGGTGGTCTGCTCGCGTCCTGCGCGGGCGATTTCGCGTTCTAAGGCGGCGACAATGGCCGTCCGGTTCCAGAGACCGGTGAGCGAATCGTGTGTCGCTTGGATCTGAAAGGCTTCCCGTGCCGCGACCAATTCCGTCTGTAGGTTCAAAATGCGTTGGCCGGCTTGGATGCGGGCTCTCAGCTCGTCCAGGTCGATGGGCTTGGTCAGATAGTCGTCCGCCCCGGCGGTCAGCCCTTTGACGATGTCGGATTTGGAGGTTTTTGACGTGAGCAAGAGGAGATACGTGTAAGGCTGGGTGGGTCGCTTTCTGATGGCTTGGCAGAGTTGGATGCCGTCCAGTTTTGGCATCATCCAGTCGAGGATGGCGAGCTGAGGTCGGTCTGCGCGCTGCAGGGC
>SCVQ01000295.1 GCA_004296865.1 Nitrospirota bacterium | reverse complement strand
CACAGCATCCATCGCCACAGGGAAGACAAGGGGTTCATAGCCGTATCGGGCGACGAATTGTTCGACTTCCCGATCGCTCAGTGGACGCGATGATGCGGCGAGCAGCACTGAGCCGGCGTTCTCAGGCTTTTTCAGCGTGACTTCCAGCCCGCCGGTTGTTACACGTTCGACCTTGGACTTTCCCGTCCCTAAAAATTCTTGTAGTATGATGGCCGAACCGCCGCCGCTGATCGTGATTTGCACATCGGGATGACGTCGGCGAAATTCGCTGGCCAACCGGTTGATGAGCGGCTGCATCGTGTCCGATCCGGCAAGTCGCATAGTGCCGGACACTGGTGCGGCTGGCGCATAGACCACCAAGGCCGGATCCAGCAAGGGCTGGCCGGTCGGCCCTCCCAATTCCGCAACGGCCCCCGATGTTCCCATCAACAATGAGAAGAAGCCGAGTGCAGCACCAAGGCCCCACCCTTTCAGCCCTTTCCATGTCCGTTTCTCAATTCGATGCATGATCTCCTCCATGTGGTTGTCGAATACCCCGGCCACAATGGCCTATAGCGATTCGAAGCATAGGCCACGGAGATTGCACGTCCATCACCTGGATATTACAGCCGCGTTAATTTTTGCCGGCTGGACGCCGCTATTCCTGCGTATCCTTCAACACCCATCCTTTTTTGGCGACGCAGCGATCGAGCGCCTGGTGAAACAGAAGCTGGTTACCCTGCTGCAGCTTGGGGTCTTTGTAGATCGCTTCCTCACAGGCTTTGTAATCCGTGAGGTACTCATCCGGCGGCTTGGTGGGGTGCACCCATGCTGCCGAGCCGCATGCGGCCAGCAGCAGTCCGAACACCGACAGGACCAGGTAGCGAGATAGGATCATGTGACGGCTCCTCTTTTGTGATGATCCGAGAACCATGGGTGAACGATAACCTCCCTGACGGACCTCGTCAAGCCAGGGCTCTCCGTCTGGGGCTTCGCGGCGGATGCTTGCCAGAGGAAGGGACCTCGGTGTACTCTTCCACCGGAGGCTGGCGTAGCTCAATGGCAGAGCAGCGGTTTTGTAAACCGCCGGTTGGGGGTTCGATTCCTCTCGCCAGCTCCACCACTTTCGCTGACGATTCAACCGGTTGGCGGTTTACAGAACGACTGCCCTCTTCCTTCAAACCTGGCAGTGTAGCTAAAAGTGTAGCTGTCAGTGTCGCTCTTTCCCGTTCGAAGTAGGCGGACAGTGCCCGCGCTGCCTGTTCCAGGTCCTTCTCGTTGACGATATTGTACCGGTCAAAGACGCTTCGGGTTTTGTGCCCGGAGATCGCCATGGAGACTTTCTCCGGCACGCCGGCCCGAATCATGTTTCGAATCGCCGTGCGTCGGAAGTCATGGGGAATCTTTCCCTGCCAGACCTTCCGGCCTTTTTCCGCATCCATGACCATTTGCCCCAATCCCACCCGTTCACAGGCCTTACGCCAGGAATGCTTGAGGCTCTGCAACCGAATGCCGCCCCTGTGACAAATCCAAGGGCAGGCTGGCCATTTCCTATCGCAGCGCTCTTTCCAGGCTTGCATCACCCGATAGAGATCACCTGTCAGGTACAACACGCGAGGGGTATTCGTCTTGGTATCCTGGGCCTGGAGATAGAGTTTGCCATCAACCCAATTTACTTGCCGCCACTGCAAGGAGCAGATTTCTCCAAGCCGCATCCCGCCGTAATAGGCCAGTGTAACGACGACCTGGGCGTAATCCGGCAGAACTCCCCGTAACGCGAGAAAATCTTCATGTTCGAAAAACCCTGACCGAATGTTGGACTCCTTCAATTGTGGAATATGCGGGACACGAGCCACGAGCTGCGGTGATTGCAGAAAAGCCAACCGAAACATTCTCTTGAGGCATCCCAATTCCCGATTGATTGTCCCGTTCGCCGCTCCCTGCCCCTGGCGCTTCACCATGTACGCTTTAATTTGATCGGTCGTGATCGCCGTGGCCCG
>SCVQ01000294.1 GCA_004296865.1 Nitrospirota bacterium | reverse complement strand
CCAGCGCCGCAAAGTCGAGCAACTCAGCATCTAGAAAACGGCCCGGGGGCCGCCAACGCGGGGAGTTTGCATGTTCGAAATTCTGGGTAAAACCAACATTGATTTCATGGGCAAACGGAACATCGCCTTCGTCTTTTCCGGTGTCCTGGTGCTGCTGGGCGTCCTGGCCGTGATCCAGATCAGCCGGGGAGCGGCCAATCTGGGGATCGATTTTGCCGGCGGAACGGCGGTGCAGCTGAAGTTTGATCATCCGATCCGCATTGACGCGGCGCGCAAGGCCCTCGAGTCGCACGGGCTGGCCAATGCGGAACTGCAGGAGTTCGTGGACGAAAACAAGATTCTGATCAGAATCAAGACCGCCACCACGATCGAAGAAAAGGTGGCCGACCGGGTGGTCGCCGTCTTCAGCACGGAATTTCCCACCAACAAATTCGTGGTGAACTCCTCCACCGAGATTGGACCGACCGTCGGACACAAATTGCAGCAGGACGCGCTGATCGCCATCCTGGTGTCGTTTGTCGGCATCATCCTGTACATTGCCGCCCGCTTCGAATTCCGATTCGGGGTGGCCGCTGCGATCGCGACGTTCCACGACGTGCTGGCGGTGCTGGGGGGCTTTTACATTCTGGACCGAGAAATCACGTTGTTGGTCGTGACGGCCCTGCTGACCCTTGCCGGGTATTCCATGACGGATACGGTGGTCGTCTTCGACCGTATCAGGGAAAACCTCCGTGTCAGGCGTCGCGACGATATTCAGACCGTGATCAACAACGGGATCAATCAAGTCTTGAGCCGTACGATCGTGACCAGCCTGACGGTGGTCCTGGTGCTGATCCCTCTGACCTTGGCCGGGGGCGAAGTCCTGCATGATTTTTCCCTGGCCCTGCTCTGTGGGGTCATCATCGGCACCTATTCCTCGATCTTTGTCGCCAGTCCGCTGCTGCTGATCTGGCCGGGCGGTCCAGGCCGACTGCTCAAGCGGGCTTGATCGCTAAGCCGGCCGCCATGTTACCCATTCTTGACATTCACTGGAATTCAAATGAAAATGAGAACTTAAAGCGGTCAGAATTGTTACCAGAATGAAACTCTGGAGTCGTTCCCATAGCCTCCAGCACAAGATCATCACGGCTATCGTGATGGTCGGCCTCCTGCCCCTGACCTTTTCCCTCGTTCTCACGTATCTCGAAGAACGTCGGGCCCTTCGCGACACCACCGGCGCCAACTTCAAGGAAATCGCAGTCGAAGCCTCGCGCAGGGTGGAAATGCAAGTCACCCGGGGGATCAATGAAGCGCAGCAGCTTGCCAGCATGCCGTTTCTCCGGACCGCCGTCACGGAGGCGAACCGCAGCTATACCGGGAAAGGCGAGGCGGGCGTCCAGTCGATGATCAAGGACTGGCAGCAGCGGTGGCGCGAGCGCGAACGGCATAACGAATTTCCGCTTTTTATCAATCGCATCGTCACCAATCATCTGATTCGATGGCACGACATCCGTCGGTCTGATTACGTCGGGATCCTCGTGACGGACAATCGGGGGGCTCTGGTGGTCAGTTCCATTCCTCAGGTGGAGTATTACTATGGGAAAACCCCTTGGTGGCAGGCGATCGTCGACGAGGGGCGCGGGCAGCAGTACGTCAGCGACATCTACTTCGACCCCTCCTTTGGCACCCACGTGCTGAACGTGTCGGTCCCGATCTTGGAAGAAAATCAACGTACGGTGATCGGGGTGGTCACCGTGCTGTTGCGTCGAGACACGTTGTTTCAGTCGATCTCGGACGTCACCATCGGGGCGACCGGCCATGCGATGTTGATGAACTCGGACGGGACGCTGTTGATCTGCCCGTTGCAGGCGCCTGAAGAGCATATCGTCGTCCCCGCGCTGGTGAGGGAGGTGACGCGTCCTGAGGCGGGCTGGGGCGTCGTTCCTGAGGATTCGCACGGCGGCCGAAACTCGATCGTCGGGTTTGCCCCTGTCCACTTGGGGGACCGTTTGGCGCCAAGCAGCCTGGCGGGGAAGCGGTGGTTGGCCGTTGTTCGGCAGGACCCGCAGGAAACGTACGCGCCGCTCAACCAGCTTTTGATCAAGGTGGCTGCCTATGGAGCCGTCGTCATGGCCGTGCTCTGGGGGACCGGGGCGGTGGTCGCCAGACGGATTATGAAGCCGATCCGGATTCTTCACGAGGGGGCTCAGCGCATCGGGGCGGGCAGTCTCGACCACCAGGTCGCTGTCCATACGGGGGACGAGATTGAACAGCTGGCGGAGGCGTTCAATCGGATGGCGGCCAACTTGCAACAATCATTCGGCCAGTTGGAGCAGCGGATGGCCGACATCCGTCGCCTGGAGGAGAAATATCGCGACCTGATCGAGAACTCTCCTGAAATGATCCATCAGATCAACAAAGCCGGCCAATTCGTCCACGTCAATCAGACCGAACTGGGCAAGCTCGGCTATGCGCTGGACGACATGTTGCGCATGCATCTCTGGGACATCGTTCCGAGGGGGAAAGAGCCGGGTATCCTGGCGCATCTGGAGCAGCTTGTGTCGCAAGGGCGGAGCACGATCGAAACGGTTTTCCTCACCAGGGCGGGGATGCCCATCGATGTGGAGATTCATTCGACCGCGCTGTTCGAGGCGGATGGAGGCGGGCTGGTCTATTCGCGGGCCTTCGTGCGGGACATCACCCAGCGCAAGCTCCTGGAGCAAAAAGTGCAGCGGTACACGACCCAATTGGAGCAGGAGGTCGCGGAACGGACCCGGCAGTTGTCGCAGTCTCAGCAACGGTACAAAGCGCTGTTCGATTTGGCGGCCGACTCGGTGTTCATGGTTGCCCCGACCGGCCTCATCGTGGCGGTCAATCGGCGAGAGGAGCAGGTGTTTGGGTATGCCGAGGGCGATGTCGTGGGGCGGCCGTTTCTCGACATGGTCCGGCCTTCGTATCACCAGGCGACCGAAGGGCT
>SCVQ01000293.1 GCA_004296865.1 Nitrospirota bacterium | reverse complement strand
CGCTATTGGGCTGCTGCAGGAAGCGCTCAAGGGCGTGAAGGCAATAGATGCTGCGCTTTGCGCCTACCTGTAGAGCTAACAACAGGTTCTAGCCGACGACTACGCTTCCGCTTCGCTCAGGCGCGGCCGCGGCTGAACCTGGGCGTTGGGCCGCTTGTCGGTGGGTGCGATGACGAACAGATCTGACTTTCAGCCGATGCTCGAGATTGCCCTCGAGGAGGCGCGGATCGGCCTCTCGGAAGGCGGTATTCCCATCGGGGCCGCCCTGTTCCGACGCGACGGGACGCTGCTCGGGCGTGGGCACAATCGACGGGTTCAGGAGAACGATCCCTCCGTGCACGCCGAGACGGACGCCTTTCGCAAAGCCGGGCGCCAGCGCAGCTACAAAGACACCATTATGGTGACGACCCTGGCTCCCTGCTGGTATTGCAGCGGCCTCGTCGTTCAGTTCGGCATTGGCGCAGTCGTCGTCGGGGAATCCCACACCTTTACCGGCGGTATAGACTGGCTGCGGGAACGTGGCATCGAGGTGATCGACCTCGATGCGGATGCCTGCCGGCTGATGCTGGCCGAATTCATCACGGCGCATCCCGAGCTGTGGCACGAAGATATTGGGCAGCCCTGAGCAGAGGCCGCTCCTTCTCACTAGAAGCCGAAGCCGCCTTCCGCCTGATCTCTACGCTACCGCCAGCTTCTTCTTCACGTCTTCCAGTTCATCGGCCAGGTCGGACCACTTGGCGGTCAGCCGCTCCAGGTCCTTCTTCCACCGGGCTTGCTCTTCGTGCAGGCTGTTCCAGCGAGCGGAATCCTGGTACAGAGCCGGGTCAGCCAACTCTTGCTCACGGCTCTTGAGGCGGGATTCCAGTTCGGCCACTTCCGCTTCCGCCCTGGCCACCTGTTTCTCCAGCCGCGCCTGGGCTTTCGTCAGCTCCCGGCGCTCCCCGGCCTTGCTCTTTTCCGCAGGGGGAGTGACCGGCAGGGATTGGCTGCTGGTCTTGGCCTGTTTCTGGGTGGGCGAGAGGTCCGCGGTGGATTCCTTGATGGACTCCAGTTCCTGGGCCCGCTTCCACAAGTAGTACTCATAGTCCCCATAATAATCCCGCGCTTTGCCGTCGTCGATCTCCACCACGCGGGTGGCGATACGCGTCAGGAAGGTGGGGTCGTGCGAGATGAAGACGATCGTGCCGGGAAAATCGCTCATGGCATCGGTCAACACGTCCACCGAGGCCGGATCGAGGTGGTTGGTCGGTTCGTCCAGCAGCAGCGTGTTCGCCGGCTCGACCAGCATCCGCGCAAGGGCCACGCGGTTGCGCTCCCCGCCGCTCAGCGCCTTGACCGGCTTCTTCTGGTCCGGGCCGGAAAACAAGAAGGCGCCGGCGAGTCCGCGGAGGAAGTTCGTCTCCGCCTGGGTGGAGACTTCACTCAAGGATTCCAGGATCGTGTGTTCCGGGTTCAGGGTTTCGGCTTGGTGCTGCGCAAAATAGTGGAGCGTGACCCCGTGCCCCACGGTCCTGGTGCCTTTGTCGAACGGCAGCACTCCAGCCAGCATCTTGAGCAACGTGCTTTTCCCGGCTCCGTTTTCCCCCACCAGCGCCACCCGCTGTCCCCGTTCCACCGTGAAGTCCAACGAGTCGTAGACGACGGTGGTGCCATAGCTCTTGCCCACGCCGCGCAGTTCGAAGACATGCCGCCCGCTGGCCGGGGGCAGAGGAAACTTGAACCGGACCCGCTTGGCATCCCGGGTCTGCTCAATGCGCTTGATCTTGTCCAGCTGTTTGATACGGGACTGAACCTGGCTGGCCTTGTTGGCCTGGTAACGAAACCGGTCTACGAATTTCTGCACCCGGGCGATTTCCTTGGACTGCCGGTTGGCCGACGCTTCCAGTTGCTCGTCGCGCGCCGCCCGTTGCTCCAGGAAGCGCGAGTAGTTGCCCCGGTATTCCTGGATGACATGGTCGCGCAGGTCCCAGATGTGCGTGGCGATGCGATCCAGGAACGCCGTGTCGTGGCTGATGACGAGGAGCGTCATGCCGGACTGGTTCAGGAACTGCTCGAACCATCGTTGCGTGGGCTTGTCCAAGTGGTTGGTGGGCTCGTCGAGCATCAAGACGTCCGGGTTGGCCAGCAGCAAGTGGGCGAGGGCCACCCGCATGCGATACCCGCCGGAGAGGGCTTCGACCGGCCGCGAGAAGTCCGCTTCGCCGAATCCCAATCCGGACAGGATGCGTTTGGCTTCGTGCTCCGGGTACTGACCACGATGGGCCGCGTCCAGGACCGTCTTTCCGGTCAAGGTTTCCAGTTCTTGAGCCAGATACCCCAGGCGCAGATGAGGGCGCTTGCGAATCCGCCCCTTGTCCGGCGAATCTTCTCCGAGGATCATCCGCATGAGGGTGGTTTTGCCGGCCCCGTTCGGACCGACGAGACCGACCCGCGAGCCTTGGCGCAGGTGCGCGGAGGCCTCGGTCAAGAGCACGCGTGTAGCGAATTGTTTACTGACGCCTTCGATTTGTAACATGGCTACACAGTGTCTTTGGTAATGGGAGTCAAGTCAGGTGGATTGCGAGGGGCGATGGTTTCGGAGAGATGGATTATGCGATTAGTTTGGTGGAGCTGGCCGGGATTGAACCGGCGACCTCGTGAATGCCATTCACGCGCGCTCCCAACTGCGCTACAGCCCCACCCTTGCGCCTTGCGTCCCTAGCGTCGGGTTCCGATGACATGCAACAAGTTCAAAGACTTGAGAATTTTATGCATGCTATCACGCGATCCCCATGCAGTCAAGACAAGGGGGGAAGAGGGAGCGGCCAAGACCGTCCTTCGTGCTCGCGCAACGCGCGGCCTCAGAAGGCCCTCGTTGGACGCGCGCAGTCAAGGACAGTCCGGCCGCCCCTCTAAGGGAAAAGCAAGGGGACGGGCTGGCTTGACAAAGGTGAGGGGGCACCTTAGTATGAGGCGCGTCGGCTCTGATCTCGCGTGGTCAGGGCTCTTTTTTTGAACGGCATTTTAACCCTGGCGTGATGGACGGCAATGGCTAATCTCGTAATTGTCGGCACTCAGTGGGGCGACGAGGGCAAGGGCAAGATCGTCGACATCCTGGCCCGCGACGCCGATGTGGTGGCTCGGTTCCAGGGAGGGTCCAATGCGGGCCACACGGTCGTCAACGATCGCGACACCTTCGTGTTCCACCTGATTCCCTCAGGGGTCCTCTATCGCGGCAAGCTCTGCGTGATCGGCAACGGGGTCGTGGTCGATCCGGAGGCTTTGATTGCTGAAATGGACCGGCTCCAGGCGAAGGGCGTGAAGATCGGCAAGAACTTTTTCATCAGCCAGTGCGCCCACCTCATCATGCCCTATCACAAGGCCATCGAAAAGGCGGCCGAGCAATCCAAGGGGTCCCGGCGGATCGGGACGACCGGCCGGGGGATCGGGCCGTCCTACGCCGACAAAATGGCCCGCATCGGAATCCGGGCCGGCGACCTGCTCAACCCGCCTGTCTTCCGGCGCAAGCTGGAGGAGAATCTTACCGAGGTCAACAGCTTCCTCGAGCAGATTTGCCGGATCCAAGGCTTTCAGCCGGAGAAGGTGTTTCAGCAGTACATGGGCTATGCCGAGCGGCTCAAGGGCTACATCGCCGATACGTCCGTCCTGCTGAACAAAGCCATCGAGAAAGGGCAGAGCGTATTGTTCGAAGGGGCGCAAGGCACGCATCTGGACGTGGATTTCGGGACTTATCCCTACGTCACTTCGTCCAGCGCCTGCGCGGGTGGGGCCTGTACCGGGACCGGAGTCGGGCCCACCAAGATCGATCTGGTCATGGGCGTGGCCAAGGCCTATACGACGCGGGTTGGTAGCGGGCCTTTCCCGACTGAATTGACGGACTCGGTCGGCGGGGGGTTGCAGGAGCGGGGGAAAGAGTTCGGGTCCACCACGGGGCGGCCGCGGCGCTGCGGGTGGTTCGATGGGATGCTCGTGCGGTTCGCGACGCGTGTGAACGGGCTGTCGTCTCTGGCCGTGACGAAACTGGATGTGCTGGACGGCTGCAAGGAACTGATGCTCTGCACCGGGTACCGCCATGGAGGCCGGCTCTACAAGGAGGTGCCGGCTGATAGCCAGGTATTGTCCGAGTGCGAACCGGTCTATGAAGTCATGCCGGGCTGGACCGGTGCGACCACCGGCGTCACCTCCTACAAGGCGCTGCCGCCGCAGGCCAAACGGTACCTGAGTCGGATCGAGGAACTGGCCGCCTGCCGCATCGATATGATTTCCACCGGCACCAAACGGAGCGAGACCATCATCCTCCGCAACCCGCTGGCGCCGGCCCGTCTGAAATCGTCCGCCGGCCGTTCCCGCCGGTAAGGTCGCGCCGACCACTCCAAAAGGCGTTGACAAGCTCCAGCGGCGAATGCCAGCATCGGCACGGGTGAGCCGGTAGCTCAGTCGGTAGAGCATCGCCCTTTTAAGGCGAGGGCCCTGGGTTCGAGTCCCAGCCGGCTCACCACCTCAAATCAATAGGTTCCGAGACTTCTCGCCCCCTGCAAACCCGCCTGACCGGCCCCTTGTGCTAACTTTCTCCGGTCGCGGCTCTTCCAGCACCCTCACCCCATCCCTCAGGCTCTCCGGCGAATGATGGGTGTAACGCTGCGTCATCTCTCCCGTCTTATGCCCCAAGAACCGCTGCACCCTGTCGATATCCACGCCCTTCCGTCAATCCGTTCTTCTGGAATGGTATCGAGCCGACAGCGCAGTGAAGCAAGGGGGTCACCAGCTCAGGCCCTAACAATGACCCTGGACTGATTTTGAGGGTTCAGGGCATCGGAGAAAGGAGAAGACAGCCTCCTTTGCCAAAGCATGCGTGAGGACCAGGTCAGTTTCCCTTTTGAATGGGCCTCCGTTCGATGATTGAGCTGAGCGCCTTATCAAGGTTGGATTCAATAACCTTGGCACACTGTAATCACTCAGGAGACACCACTGACCACAATGGAGATTGAGAAAAGGGTGGCGTTGCCATGGGAGTAGGGGGGACTCGTCTTGACGGTCAGAGCGTATGACGATATGATGATCCATCATCAATTGGTATGAAGGAGGCGGCATGGCAACCACGACGATTTCACCGAAGTTTCAGATCGTGATTCCCAAAGAGGTGCGGGATAAATTGCACTTGAGTCCCAAACAACGCCTACAAGTGCTGGAAAAAGGCGGGGTCATTACCCTGGTGCCCGAGGTTTCGCTGAAGTCTTTGCGGGGAGCTCTCAAGGGAATGTCGAAGAACGATCTCCGGGAGAAGAAGGAGCGGCTGTGAAGATCCTGGTGGACTCCAGCGGGTGGATTGAGTTTTTCACGGGCGGGGCACTGGCTGAGCGGTATGTCTCCTACTTGGCTCCTACGTCTCAGATCGTGACGCCTACGGTTGTGCTGTATGAAGTCTATAAGAAGATTAAGCGGGAGCGGGGAGAGGAGACCGCGGTATTATTCGTCGGGCGGCTCAGCGCCACGCAGGTTATCCCTCTCACGGAATCTATTGCTTTTTTGGCGGCTGATTTGAGCTTGCGCCACGGCTTGGCCATGGCCGACGCCATTGTGTATGCGACAGCGCAGGATCAGGGCGTCGAGGTAGTGACAAGCGATGCGGATCTGAAAGACCTGCCTGGTGTGGTCTATGTCAAGTAAGTCTCGATAGTTCGAACCCGGACTGGCTCCCCAACCTGTACTTTTTGCGAACCTTCCGTTTTGATTGAGCAGTGAGGAACAGCAGGCTCTTGGATACACCGCGAAGAAACTTGTGCTACTGAGCGAAGTTCTCAACTATACTGTAGCAACTCAGGGGATGGAGTCCCCCGTACAACCGCCGTGGCCAGGCTGATGACTCCTACGCTTTCGATGCTGTCGTAGCGATGGAGTTGGCACCTGCACCGTGACAACCGCTGCAAAGCGGTTGTTCCTGCCGGTGGCCGTAACGGAGGATTCCTCGATGGAACAGATCTTTACCACTGCGTCCCTGTGGCTTGCCCTCGCCGTTGTTTCCGCGCTGATCGCGTCGTACCTGCGCCTCTCGATTGCCTTGGTCGAAATCTGTGTTGGGGTCTGTGCTGCCGCCGTCACCGGCCTGTTCGATTTGGGGGATGTGTTGAGCTCCAACGCCGAGTGGGTGCGGTTTCTCGCTTCTGCCGGCGCCGTCCTCCTCACCTTCCTCGCTGGCGCCGAACTCGATCCTCACGTCATGCGGACCAAATTGACCGAAGTCAGCGTCGTGGGCCTCGTCGGGTTCGTGGCCCCGTTTCTCGGCTGTGCCGCCGTGGCCTTCTATGGGTTGGGATGGAATGTCCAGGCGAGTTGGCTGTGTGGAGTGGCCCTGTCGACGACCTCCATGGCCGTGGTCTATGCCGTCATGCTGGAAACGGGGTTTAATAAAACAGAATTCGGGAAGGGCATACTCGGCTCCTGCTTTATCAATGATCTGGGCACGGTCATCGCCCTCGGCGTCCTGTTTGCGCCGTTTACCTATAAGACCATCGTCTTCATCGTGGGGAGCGTGATAGCCCTCGCATCTCTGCCCACCTTGACGGCGTGGCTGACCCGACAGTATGCCTATCGCACGGCCGCGATTAGGACCAAATGGGTCATGCTGATCATTTTTGGTTTGGGCGCACTGGCGTTGTGGTCGGGCAGCGAAGCCGTGCTCCCCGCCTACCTTGCAGGCATGGTCCTGGCGGGCAGTGCGGCGCAAGATACGCACT
>SCVQ01000292.1 GCA_004296865.1 Nitrospirota bacterium | reverse complement strand
CTTTTTCCTGCCGGCTGGGAGCCAGCCGTGGCGGCCATCGCGGACTCTCCTGGTGTAGCCCTGGTCCTGGGCGCATCGGACTGCGGGAAGACCATCTGGCTCTCCGCCGCCGCCCAGAGGCCTGGTCCGAGATGAAGGATAGCGACGGCGTCCAGTTCTTGCAGTGGGCCCTACCCAAGCTGCACCTGCAATGGCCAGGGTTTCGCAAGGTGCGTCGCCAGGTCTACAAACGCATCGATCGCCGCGTGAAGGAACTGGGCCTCTCAGGGGTCGGCCAGTATCGCTCCTATCTCGACGCGCATCCCGAGGAATGGGCGGCCTTGGACGCCCTGTGCTGGATTTCCATTACCCGCTTCTATCGGGACAAAGGCGTCTTTCAGTGTCTGGAAGGAGAAGTCCTGGAGCGGTTGGCGCGGGCGGCGGTCACCGGAGGTGAGCAAGAACTGCGATGCTGGAGCATCGGCTGCGCGGCCGGGGAAGAGCCCTATACGCTGGCGATCCTCTGGAGACTCAGCCTGGCGCCTCGATTTTCCGCACTTGGATTCAAGATTCTGGCCACCGATGTTGACCCTCGGGCGATCGAGCGGGCCCGGAACGGCTGTTACCCTGGCAACAGCCTCAAGGACCTCCCGGCGGAATGGCGAGCGCAGGCCTTGAGCCCAACGACCGATGGATTTTGCGTGAAGCCGGAGTATCGCGAGCCGGTCACCTTTCTGGTGCAGGATATTCGCGAGAGGGCGCCGGATGGCCCCTTTCATCTGATCCTGTGCCGGAATGTCGCCTTTACCTATTTCGACGAGGCCTTGCAGCGGGAGACGCTGCAGAAGATCACGGAGAGGCTGGTTCCGGGAGGCGCACTCGTGATCGACAGCTTGGAGTCGCTCCCGGAAGGAGCCGCCGGATTCGAACCCTGGGCGCAACACTCGGGCATCTATCGAAAATCTGTGTCACTCGAACCGGGACAATTTATCTGAGAAGCTGACCAGTACTCGGTGCCTGCCCCACGATCAGGACCTTGGGTCTTTCTTTCAAGTCCAGCAACCTGCCATCATCCGGGAGAGAGCCGACCACCCAGTCGTAGAGGCGTTTCGCGTCGTCCAGCACTGGATCCTTGGGGGCCCCATAGTATTCCTTCTGCATCGCTTCATCATAAAGGCCGATGCAGCCGTGTGAGGCCGGCACGCCCGGCAGGTCCCGCCCGTGCATCCAGAAGGAGACCCCCTCTCGGTTGATGAAAAACCGCAAGGCATAGGTCATCGGATAGGGGATGTCCATGCCCTCGATCGTATAGAGGCTTGAGTGGTGTTCTCTATGCACGGCGGCAATCCGGAATTCGCCGTTGGGCGTCTCATTGCCCATTTCACCCGTCGCGATGGGAGAAGAGAAGACTAGGCGGCCGTATTCGTAGGCGCCGAGGAACTGCTCTGAGAGATCCACCAGGATGAATTTCGCCTCTGCCTCGGCCGGTGCGTACTCAGCCGGCATCGGCGTGAAATCGGCGATCTCTTCGATCAGCCTGGGGACCTTCAGGGCAACGTCTGGATAGGCATGCCGCCGGTCCACCCGGTTGAATCGCGCCGCGTCCTTCCACCGGTCCCCGAAGAGCCCTTCCAAGGTCTCGCCTTTCTGGAGACGCCGGCAGTCCCACTCCACCCGCGCGTCGCTGGGATGGTGAATGGCACAGAGGGAAGGCAACCGTTTGGGATCGGCAGTCGGCGCAGGGTCCGCAGAGTCTGGCGGTACAAGCAAGAACGGGATGAGAAAAGCGAAGATGAACCAGCGGCGCCCCGATGTCACCACCATCTGAACCGGCCGGAGTCCAGATGGAGAAAGCCTGATGCGGGATAGTAGCCGACCCCGCCATATTCCAAGCTGAGCGCAGCCTGCCTGACCAGCGTCAGATCCACCCCGGGCATTTGGATATCGACGGCTTGTCCCAGGACATGCAGGCTGTTCTTGGCCACGGCTTTTCCCTGTCGGATCAGCAGGTCGTTGTATTCGGGCGACCGGTAGCCGGAGACGATGTGGATCTCGTTGTTCCCGCCCAATCGCTTGTCCACTGCGTTCAGGTATTCGATGACCCGAAGGTCCATCGTCGCCATCTGATTCGAATAGTGGCAGCGCAATATATGGTTCAGATCGTGGAGGGCCTGGCGGTCATACTCGCCCGAAGGGCTGCGGTAAGTGACGGTTGCCCGTTCGTCCGTGTGAAGGTTGTAGAGGACCAGCCTCCCTTCCGGCAACCTGACGGGAATCATCTCCGCCGGAGAGGTTGTTTTGCCAAGCAGGACCAAGAGCCCTGCCAGGGAGGCTTTCAGCAAAGATCGTCTCGTCCAGGCGTGAGGAGCCATGCCCACCTTGTAGCAGGAACGGAGAAACGGCATCAACGCAAATGGCTTAGGCTATCCATAGACCTGTTACCGGCCAAACCGACCCACGAGCTGAGCTTCTCCCAAAATAGGGTGATATCCAGCGCATAGAGCTTGAAGAAGTAGCGACGGGGTTTCCCCGGAGGCGGGCAAGGTCCGCCATAGCCGATCCGATTGAAGTCATTTTGTCCCTGCCGTGCTCTCTTCGGCAAGGCTTCCTTCGCTGGCATGCCCTCGAGTAGCTCCCGCTCATCAGACGGGATGTTGAACACCACCCAATGAACCCAGGTGCCGACCGGCGCATCGGGATCGTCGGCAATGAGGGCGAAGTTCCTGGTTCCCTGTGGCGGAGGCCCCCAGCGTAGAGGCGGTGAGACATCCTGCCCCTCACAGGTGTACTTTTTCGGGATCAGTTCCCCTTCTTTGAACGCTGTGCTGGTCAGTTCGAATGCCATGGTGCCCCCTTCCTTTTCCGCCACCCTTTTACCCGAGACGACCGAGGATTGCCAGCAGCACGGCCTTTCGTTCCTTGAGGTCTTCCCGAAACTCCTGATCTTCGGTATCCGCAATCTCAGCCCCAAGGTCGGACACGGCGTTTTTGAGCGCCCAGGTCAAGACTTCCTGTTCCTGTGGTCCCAGCGTCAGTTGCATGGTGATTCTCCTCCCTATCCGCGTTGTCCTGCTTTCAAGCTCTCCCGCACCGCCGCTACGAGCTTGTCCACGAGATGCTCTCGGTTATCACCCGTCACGGTGACCAGGCGGCAGTCGGGCCGTTGCTTGACCTGCTGGATGAACCCCTCCCCTTTCAGGGCAATCGTGGCGATGACGGTGCGCGATGAATCCAGCAGCGCCGTCACTTCGTCCCGGAATCGCTTCGAGAGACATTCCATCTTGCCGATCTCGTCAATGATGATCAGGCGGGCGGCGGCGTGGGACAAGTCCAGTTCCGCCAGTAGCCGCTCAAACCCGGCAACATCAACCCGATAGCGGCCAACCCGGTAGGGCTCCTGGCCATCCACATGGGAGAGAATCTGTTGGCGCCCATCCAGGGTCACGAGTCGAAACCCTTTTCGAATCCCCTGCGCCCGTATTTCTTCCGTGTAGAACCCCGCTGGATGAACATCCGTGAGACAATCCGCCACCGCACGGATCAACGTGGTCTTGCCAACCCCTGGCAGCCCGGTCAACAGGACATGGCGCATCATATTCCGATCAATTCTCGCACAATACGGCCCCGGCGGATACGTGCCGCTTCGCCGGGGCACAGATTTCCTGGTCTGTCCTTGATCTGGATGCCGGAGTGCGATAGAAGGGAATGCTGGCTTGCAGGTCCTGACACGCGAGCGTGAGGTGTTCCGATGCCCTCCCGGCAGTCCGACAGCGACCGGCTCCCGCTCTCCCCTGCTTCCCACTCGATCGGCGAGTCCTTCCGCATCAAGATCGTCCAGACACTCAAGAAAGTCCCCTACGACCTCCGCGTGGCGGCGCTCAAAGAGGCCTCCTACAACGTCCTCCGCTTGCCGCGCGACCGGGTGTACCTGGACTTCGCCACGACGCGCGGGAATTCCGGCCTCACCGACAAGCAACTGTCGGCGCTCATGATCGGGGACGAGGCTTATGCGGGGAGCGTGAACTTCTACGCCTTGGAAGCAACCTGCCGGGAGATCTTCGGCAAGCGCTACACGATCCCCACCCACCAGGGCCGGGGGGCCGAGCACCTGATCCTGAGGGGCCTGCTGCAACCGGGCCAGAGGCTTGCCACGAACGGCAACCTCAACACC
>SCVQ01000291.1 GCA_004296865.1 Nitrospirota bacterium | reverse complement strand
AAGAAAAGGAACTCCGACGGACGGAGCGGAAGAAAACGAAGGACCCCGTGGTCCGCAACCCGGACGACCCCGATCCCGATCTGGAAGGGATGCGGCCGGGCCCTCAGGCCCCCCTGTATTATTAACGGCTGCCGGAGGCTGGCCGGTGTCCGACCATGACAGGGACGCACGTGACCGTCGATCCAGCCGCTTGGCCCGGCTGTTCCTCCTGACCGGTGGCGTGCTGCTCGTGCTGACCCTGTTGTCTTTCTGGCTGGGATCGATTCTCGCCCAGAAGCAATCCACCCCCCAAGCGCCCGCGCTCGATCCCGCCCTGGTGCCGTTGGTGACGGGCATGGAGCCGACCCCGGAGATTTTTACCCGGGCGGGATGTTCGGTGTGCCATACGATTCCCGGCATTCCGGGCGCCGAAGGCCGTGTGGGCCCGAAACTTGTCCTGGGGGCGACGGGGCCGCTGCGGCTGGAGGACCCTGCCTATCACGGGCAGGCCAAGACCGTGCACGAGTATGTGATTGAGTCGATTCTCAGCCCCGGGGCCTACGTGGTGCCTGGTTTCCCAGCCCAGGCCATGCCGCGCTGGTACGGCCAGAAGCTCAGCGCCGGGGCGCTGGAAAAAATGGCCGCCTACCTGGAGTCGCTTACCGACGAGCAGAAACCCGACGACCGCTGATGTGCCCGGGGATGTCGAGCCGATGGATCAGAGCTTGCGCCGGGGGGTGCCTAACGTCGGGGCGCCTCTGATCTGAAAGCTGGCGGGTTTCTGCGCATCGCCCTTTTCCTGGTCGGAGCCGGCGTCGTCGTCCGTGCTCAGCCCAGCCAGCTTGATTTTCAAGCGCAGATTGTTGGCGCTGTCCGAGTTGGCGAGGGCTTGGTCGAGTGAGATCTTCCCGTCCTTGAAGAAATTGAACAGGACGTAGTCGAAGGTCTGGCAGCCTTCTTGAACCCCCTGCTCCATGGCTTCCTTGAGATGATCGATCTCGCCCTTCTTAATGAGGTCTTTGACCCGAGGGGTATCCAGCAGAACTTCCAGGGCGGCGACCCGTTTGCCGTCGACGGAGGGGATCAGACGTTGCGAGATGATTGCCCGCAGGTTCATGGACAGTTGCAGATAGATCTGGGCATGGCGCTCGGCGGGGAAGAAGTTCAGGATGCGCTCGATGGCCTGGTTCGCATTGTTGGCGTGGAGGGTCCCCAGGCAGAGGTGCCCGGTCTCGGCAAATGTGATGGCGGCTTCCATGGTGTCGGTGTCGCGGATTTCGCCGATCAGGATTACGTCAGGAGCTTGGCGCAGCGTGTTTTTCAAGGCCGCCTGGAATGAATGGGTATCGAACCCCACTTCCCGCTGCGTGATGACCGACTGTTTGTGCCGGTGGACGAACTCGACGGGATCCTCGATCGTAACGATGTGCCCGGTCGAGGTGGTGTTCCGGTGATCAATCATGGCGGCGAGCGACGTGGATTTACCCGACCCGGTGCCGCCGACAAAGAGGACGAGCCCCCGCTTGCTCATCGCAATATCCTTGATGATGGGGGGCAGGCCCAGCGCGTCGATTGAGACGATCTCCATCTTGATTTGGCGGATGACGAAGCCCACGTTGCCTCGCTGGCGGAAGATATTGACCCGGAAGCGGCCGAGGTCCGGATAGAAAAGGGCGAGGTTCATCTCCATCGCGGTATTGAATTCTTGTTGCTGTGTGTCCCGCATCACGGCGGCGGCGAGCGCCTCCAACTGCTCGTTCGTGAAGCGCGCCTCGCCGACGGGTTGCGTGACGCCCTGTATCCGGTACATGGGCGGCAGGTCCACCGTCAGATAGACGTCGGAGGCGTCCTTCTCCACCATCACGTTCAGGATGTCGTGCATGTCCATGTAATGCCTCCGGCTCCCAACCCTTCATGCCGCACGTGTCACGTTTTCTTCAGGCCACGCCGCCTGCCGCTGCGGCCCCAAAGAGCGTGGGGTTCATGCTCCTGGCCTGCGCCTCCGCTTTGGTGACGACGCCGCGTGAGACTAGATCGAGCAAGGCCATGTCCATGGTCTGCATCCCGTCCTTTTTGCCGGTCTGCATGGTGCCTGGAATCTGGTGGAGCTTGGCTTCACGGATCAGGTTGCGCACGGCGGTCGTGCCGACCATGATCTCCAGGGCCGCCACCCGGCCGCCGGTTTTTTTCTTGAGCAACGTCTGCGTAATGACCCCTTCAATGGATTCGGCGAACTGGGCGCGGACCTGGGCTTGCTGGGTCGGCGGGAACACGTCGATGATCCGGTCCACGGTCTTGGGGGCGCTGGAGGTGTGCAGGGTACCGAACACCAAGTGCCCGGTTTCGGCGGCGGTCAGGGCCAGTTGGATGGTGTCCAAATCCCGCATTTCGCCGACCAGGATGATGTCCGGGTCTTCGCGCAACGCCGACTTGAGGGCATTGGCGAAGGACTGGGTATGGGGCCCCAGTTCCCGCTGGTTCACCAGGCACTTTTTGGATTTGTGGACGAATTCGATCGGGTCTTCGATCGTGAGGATGTGCCCTTCGTAGGTGTCGTTGAGGAAGTCCAGCATGGCGGCGAGGGTGGTGGATTTTCCCGATCCTGTCGGGCCGGTCACGAGGACGAGGCCCTTTTCCTTTTCACAGAGCTGCCGGAGGATCGGCGGCATGCCGAGCTGTTCGAGGGCCAGGATCTTGGTCGGAATGGTCCGGAAGACCGCCCCTTCGCCCCGGCGGTGCATGAACACGTTGACCCGGAACCGGGCGATGTCTCCCATTTCGAACGAAAAATCGCATTCATGATGTTCCTGGAACGCTTTGCGCTGGGCGTCGTTCATCATGTCGAAGACCATGTCGTGGACGGTCTCTTTCGTCAGCACGGGATGGTCCAGTTTTTTCAACTCCCCATGAATGCGCAACATCGGGGGTTCGCCTGCGCTGAGGTGGCAGTCCGAGGCTCCCTGCTCGACACCGAAGGTCAGCAGTTGCGTGATGTCCATGACGTCCTCCGATCCCCCCCCCTGCCCGCACGGATACGACCCTTCGTCAGCCATGGCTCCCTGCGGGATTCCACAGAAGGCACTATACCATAGCCTCTGCGAAGGGGCCATGGTACGGCCATTTCCGCGCATCCTACGTATGTGGTCGTAAGCTGGGGGCGCGTCGCGTGCGGGCTAGAGGAGTTCCAACTCCAGGCCGACTGTCTTGAAGGCGGCGAGCACGTGATCGAGTTGTTCCGCCGTATGATCGGCCGTGACGGTCGTACGGATGCGGCTGGTTTCTTTGGGGACCGTTGGGGGGCGGATCGCGGGAGCGTAGACGCCCTGCTGCAACAGGCGCTCAGCCATCGTCATGGCTTTCTGCGGGTCTCCGAGCAAGACCGGGATGATGGGGCTCTGCGTGTCTGTGGTGGTGAAGCCGAGCGCTCGGAGCCCGGCGCAAAAATGCTCCCGGTTGCGCCAGAGCCGTGCCCGGCGTTCGGGCTCTGCCTGGAGGACGGCGATGGCCGCCCGTGCGGCGGCGGCAGTGGCGGGCGGCGGGGCGGTCGTGTAGATGAAGGATCGGGCGCGGTTGACGAGGTATCGGATCAGTGTGTCGGGCCCCGCCACGTAAGCCCCGCTGGTGCCCAGGGCCTTGCTGAGCGTCCCCATGTGAAAGGGGAGGCGGGACTCTACGCCGAAGTGCTCCAATGTGCCGCGTCCTTCCGGTCCCATCACCCCTGTCCCGTGCGCGTCGTCGACCAACACCTGGGCTTCATACCGGTCCGCGAGGTCCAGCAGGTCCGGCAGCGGGGCGAGGTCGCCATCCATGCTGAAGACTCCGTCGGTCACGATCAAGGTCTTGCGGCGGGACGCCTGTTTTGACAGGAGAGACGCGAGGTGGTCGAGGTCCCGGTGGCGGTACCGCTGGAAATCGGCCCCGCTCAACCGGCATCCGTCGATGAGGCTGGCGTGGCAGAGGCGGTCGGCGAGAACCAGCCCTCCCGAGCCGATCAGCGAGGGGAGCAGGCCGATGTTGGCTAAGTAGCCGGAACTGAAGACGAGCGCGGCTTCAGTCCCCTTAAATGCGGCCAGCGCCGTTTCCAATTCTCGATGAGGGGGCAGGGTCCCGGACACCAGGCGGGAGGCGCCCGCGCCTACGCCGAACTGCTCGGTCGCCGAGATGGCGGCTTGTTTAAGCGTGGGATGCGTGGCGAGTCCCAGGTAATCGTTCGAGGCCATCAGGATGACCGATCGGCCTTCGATGATCACGGCTGAGCCCGTTGGCGATTCGATCAGCCGGAGTTGCCGCAGCAGGTGTTGCGCTTCCAGTTGGTGTAACTGTTCATCGAACATGAGGGACACGTCTTGGCGTGCGTGACGCGCGTCTCTGCGAAGGCGGTGCGTCTCGACCGGTTTGGAAACGGCGCCTGTCGGGAACGGAGGGTACGCTATACCGCGGCACGGCCCCCTGTCAATGAGCGCTGGGTGCGGGCCGGACTGCCCCGCGAGGCCGCTCTGTCTTTGATTGACAAGGGTTCGAGGAACCTTGTATAAGGTCGCGCAGGACGATCAGCCACCCTGTGCCTGCGATTCAGGGCAAGCGGGCCGGTCCCGTCACGACGAGAAACAACGGAGCACGATGTCGTACAGAATTAAGCTAGATTCCAAAGACGTGCCGGTGGACGAAGCCCATCTTCTGAGCAGGGTGGAGCGGTTCATTCTGCACGTCCAGGATAATCAACGGCAGGTGCTGCTCGGGCTGGTCGCGGTGCTGGCCGTGGTCGCGGCGGTGCTGGCCGTGGTGTGGTACGACCATCGCCAAGCCGGGAAGGCTGTGGAGCTGCATCATCAGGCGACCGCGCTGTACATCGATCGCCCGATTGACAACTTGTCGAAGGCGGATGAGAACCTCAAACAAGCGATCGCGCTCTATCGTCAGGTGGTGGAACAGTATCCGCGGAGTCCCACGACCCCGCTCTCTCTCTACTACCTGGGCAATGCCCTGGTCCAGGCCAACGATCTGAACGGCGCCATCGAGGTCTATAAGAAGCTTGTGGCGAGGTATGGCGCCAACAAGGTCCTGCTGGGTATGGTCTATCAGCGACTTGGCTACGCCTATCTGCTGAACGGGGATCGGGAACAGGCCGTTAAAGCCCTTTCGGCCGTGCTCGAGGTTCCGGGGGCGCTCAACAAGGATCAAATGCTGTTCGAGTTGGGGAAACTGGAGGAAGTCCAGTCACGTCCAGAAGGCGCCTTGGCCCGCTATCAAGACCTGAGCAAGAGCTATCCGTATTCTCCCTTGGCGAGCGAAGCGGCTGTCCGTATCAAGGCGTTGGAAGTGAAAAAGACGCCGGCAAGCGGATCGCCAGAGGGGCAAGAGAGCAAGCCAGCCGCACCGGCCGAGCCGGCGAAGTAGGGGCAGCCTCAGAGAAATCCGCAGGTGTGGTGTCGGGGGCTCGGTGGTGAGTTAGCGGCTGACCGCGAGGAGATCGCCGGGCCTGATCCGCTGACTGGTCAGGTTGTTCTTGCTCTTCAATTCATGGACGGAGAGACGGAAGCGCTTCGCAATCGTCGCCAGGTTGTCCCCCACCCGGACTTTGTACCATCCCGCTGACTGATCCGGCGATTCCTTTCGGCCTTTCCACTTGCTCGCCATTTGTACGGATGGCTTCCACGCAGGAATCCGGTCCAGCTTCTCCTCAACGGTTGCTTTGGCCCCCACCGGAACCTTCAAGTGGTATTCTGCGTCGCCGGGAGGCGTGACGTCCTTCAGCAGTTCCGGGTTCAATCGCCGCAGTTCCTCGAACGGGACGCCGGTGACTTTTGCCAGGTCTCGAAAGTGCATTGGGCGAGTGACTGCCACTTCATCGAAGTCGTGGGCGTCGGGTGTTTCCTGGCTGAATCCGAATTGATCGGGGTTCCTGGCGATGATCGTGGCGGCCATGATCCGCGGCACGTATTCCTTGGTTTCGCGCCTGAGATGCTTGGTCTGGGCAATCTCCCAGAAGCTCTCGGTGTTGGTTTTTTGAAGGGCGCGCTGGACTTTTCCTTCGCCGGCGTTGTACGCGGCCATCGCCAACGGCCAAGCGCCGAAGAGATCGTAGAGATCCCGCAAATACCGCGCGGCCGCCACCGTGGACTTGTAGGGGTCTTTGCGTTCGTCCACGTATTGGTCGACCCGGAGCCCGTACATGAGGGCGGTCCCTTTCATGAACTGCCACGGGCCTGTGGCACGGGCGCGTGAGCGGGCATGGGGGTTAAAGCCGCTTTCGACGAGAGAGAGAAATACCAGGTCGCTGGGTAAGTCGAATTCCGTAAAAATGTGTTCGACCATGGGCTTGTAGCGGCCCAGCCTGTCGAGCCACATTTCAAAGCGGTCCCGGATCGCCGTGTGGAAGAATCGCATATGGCTTTCCACCTTTTGATCGCGGACGATGGGGATGTTATAGGTCGGCTCGCCGGACGCACTGTCTACTCCGTCGGTGCGATACGATAGGGAGGAGGGCGTGTCCTGGGGGTGAGCCTGCTCCGCCATTTGTTGGTTTGAGTCGAGGGGAGGCTGACTGGGGGCAGCCGTTTCGGCGGGGAGGGAGGGGCTTTCGATAGATGAAGCCGGCGTAGTCTCTGACGTCTGCAGAGAGGAACGTGGCTCCCCGCTTTGCCTGCTTTGACCGGGCTGTCCTGGCTCTTGTCTGGCGAGCGAATCGGCCTGGCTCTCCCTATCTTGAATCCGAAGGTCGATCGCAACAGCCTGATTTTCTTTGGCTGGAGGCTCGGCATTTGCCGGATGCATGCCACCAGGCCATGGCAACCCGATGAGACTGATCAGGAGGGTTGCCAGGACTATTTCAGGCAGAAGTAGTCGTAGTTGCATGTTCAGTTTTCTTGTATGCATTTATTCAGGGTAGCGGTCCATAGAGTGCTTGTCAAGAAACTTGTGTCGGGTGATGAGAGCCGACGCCCTCTGTTTCCCCTCGTCCCACTTTTATCGGTTGAAGTGAACAGGAGCCTAAGTCTGGAAATGGGAGCACGGTTTGAATGGTGCGTAACTGGCCTGAAAACGGGCTCCTCAAGCCATCGCTCGCGGTCGCGAGAAGGAGTGTCGTTGCCTTGACAGTGAGGGCGCCCAAGTGATAGCGTAACGCCCTTCCACAGCCGCTTAAACGGACGTCAATCTTGTGAGGAGAGCAGGACGATGTTGAAACGGTATTTGCTTGCGCCGGGGCCGACACCGGTTCCCCCGGAAGTCATGCTGGCCATGGCTAGGCCCATGATGCACCATCGGGCTCCTGAGTTCGCCCAGTTGTTCGGCGAGGTTCGGGAAGATCTCAAGTGGTTGTTTCAAACCAGAAACGACGTTCTGATCCTGGCTTCCTCGGGAACCGGGGGCATGGAAGGATCGGTGGCCAATTTTCTTTCGCCGGGTGACAAGGCGCTGGTCGTGAACGGGGGGAAATTCGGCGAGCGGTGGGGCAAGCTTTGTAAGACCTTCGGCGTGCAGGTGACGGAACTCAAGGTGGAATGGGGCCATGCCGTGAATCCCCAGCTGGTGGCGGATGCCTTGAAGAAGGATCCGTCGATCAAGGCCGTGTACGTCCAAGCGAGCGAGACGTCCACCGGCGTGGCCCACGACACCAAGGCTCTGGCCGAGGTGGTGAAGCCTTACGAGGGGACGATCCTGGTCGTGGATGCGATTACCGCGCTGGGTGTCTTCGATCTGAAGACCGATGCTTGGGGGATCGACGTGGTCGTGACCGGTTCGCAAAAAGCCTTGATGCTGCCGCCCGGGTTGGCGTTCGTCAGCGTCAGCGAAAAGGCCTGGAAAATGGCGGACAAGGCCAAGAACGGCGCGTTTTACTTCAACTTCAAGAAAGAGCGCGACGCGCAAGTCAAGAACCAGACGGCCTATACGACGGCGGTGTCCATGATCCTGGGGCTGCAGGAAGTGCTCAAGATGCTGAAGGCCGAAGGCCTGGAGCAGGTCTTTGCGCGACAGGCCCGCCTCGCGGTGGCGATGCGTGAAGGGGTCAAGGCCGCCGGGCTGGCCCTGTTCCCCAAGGAGTCGCCCAGCAATGCGCTGACGGCGGTGTCCGCTCCGGAGGGGGTGGATGGACAGGCGATCTATAAAAACTTGCGGGTTCAGTACGGCATCACGGCGGCCGGAGGGCAGGATCATTTGAAGGGGAAGATTTTCCGGGTCTCCCACATGGGGTACATGGATTCCTTTGACGTGATCATGACGCTGGCGGCCATTGAGATGGTGTTGAAGGGGCTGGGACACTCCGTCAGGCTGGGGAGCGGGGTGGCCAAGGCTCAGGAATTGTTGATGGTCAAGGGTTGATCGTCTCCAACGAGTACGAGGCACGATGAAGATTCTGGTCAGCGATAGCTTGTCGAAGCAGGGTCTCGAGATTCTCGAGAAGGCCGGCTTCACCGTGGATGTGAAGACCAAACTGCCCAAAGAGGAGCTGCTGAAGGACATCAAGCAGTATGACGGGCTCATCGTCCGGTCGGCGACGAAAGTGACGGCTGAGCTGATCGCCGCGGCCGATCGTCTGAAAGTCGTGGGTCGCGCCGGGTCCGGCTTGGACAACGTGGATACCCAGGCGGCCACCAGGCGCGGGATCGTGGTGATGAACACGCCCGGCGGCAACACGGTTACCACGGCTGAACACACGATGGCGATGATCTTCTCGATGACCCGCCGCATCCCCCAGGCGACCGCGTCGATGAAGGCCGGCAAGTGGGAAAAAGAAAAGTTCATGGGGGTGGAGCTCTACAACAAGACCTTGGGCATTGTGGGGATCGGCCAGATCGGCGGCTACCTCTCGAAACTGGCGCAGGGGATCTCCATGAACGTGATCGCCTATGATCCGTACCTGGCTGAGGATCGCGCCCGCAAGATGGGTGTCGAACTCGTCGATCTGCCCGAGCTGTTTCGGCGGGCCGACGTGATCTCGGTGCACACGCCGCTCACGCCGGAGACCCGCTCGCTGATCAACGCGGCGGTCATCGCGCAGATGAAGCCCGGGGTGATGATCGCCAACTGCGCCCGCGGCGGGATCGTGAACGAGGCGGATCTCTATGACGCGTTGAAATCGAAGAAGGTCGCGGCGGCGGCCTTCGACGTATTCGATGAGGAGCCGGTCAAGCCGGACCACCCGCTGCTCACCCTCGACAATTTCATCTGCACCCCCCACATCGGCGCGTCCACCGGAGAAGCGCAGGAAAACGTGGCGATCGGGATCGCCGAGCAAATCGTGGACTATTTCACCAAGGGGATCGCGCGGGGAGCGGTCAACATCCCTTCCGTGCCGCCCGAATTGCTTCCCAGGTTGCAGCCGTATCTGGCGCTGGCGGAGAAAATCGGCCTGCTGCAAGCCCAGGTCTACGAAGGGGGCTTGGAGCGGGTGACGGTGGAATACAACGGCGATGTGGCCGGCTTGTCGGTGGCCCCGTTGACGATCGCAGTCCTCAAGGGACTGTTGACGCCGATTCTGGAGGACGCCGTCAACTTCGTCAACGCGCCGGTGATCGCCAAGGAGCGGGGGATCGAAGTCAAAGAGGTCAAGAGCAGCGACGCCGGGGACTTCACCAGCGTGATTCGGGTGCGGGTGGAGGCCGGGAAGAAGACTCACCGTCTGGCCGGCACCCTCTATCACCGCAAGGATCCGCGCATCATCGAGATCGACGATTTCCAGGTCGAGGTGACGCCCGAGGGGCACATGTTGCTGATCCTCAACGTGGACCGGCCCGGCGTCATCGGCGCGGTCGCCTCGGCCCTCGGCGCGCATAACGTCAACATTGCTCGGATGCAGTGCTCCCGCGAAGAGCGCGGCGGCAATGCTCTGCTGATCATCGGACTGGATGCGCCCTTGCCGGCGGGGGTCCTCGAGACGATCAAGCGGGGGAGCAACATTCTCTCCGTCAAGCTGGTGGATCTCTCAAAAGGCCTCTAACACAAATTGGTTCATTGCAGCATTGATTCATTGGATGATTGTCGGGGCGATTCTCTTCAATCGTCGATGAACCAATGAGTCGATCGTCAATTGCTTCTTCTATGTCCCGCCCCGCATCATCCACGCGTGCGTCCGAGGTCGTCCGCCTGCCGGCGTCGACGACGCACGCGCACGACCGGTCATTGATTCCTATCGGGATGTCTACGATCCTGCCCGACGCGGCCCAACGGGTCCGCCGTCTGGAAGAGACGCTGCTGACCTCATTGGGCCGCTGGGGCTATCAGGAGATCATCCCGTCCACCTTCGAGTATTTGGACGTCCTGTCGGCGGGGTTGGAGCCGGAGGTGCTCGAACAGTGCTATCAGTTCGCGGATCGCACCACCGGCCGGATCCTCTTGCTGCGGCCGGACGTGACCGCGCAGATCGCCCGCATCGTCGCGATGGGCATGGTGGACTCCTGCTTGCCGCTCCGCTTGTCCTACCGCACCACCGTGTTTCGGTACGAACCGGAACATGCGGGGCGCGAACGCGAGGTTTTTCAGGTGGGAGCCGAGCTCATCGGGGTGGACGATGTGGCGATGGACGGCGAGATCATCGCGTTGATGATCGAGTGTCTGACGCAATTGGGGTTGACGGCGTTCACGATCTCGCTGGGACACGTCGGGTTCTTTAAGGCGCTCCTGGCCAGGACCGGCATGAGTCCGGAGGGGCGAAAGCGCGCCGAACAGGCCGCGGCGCGCAAGGACCTGCCGCACCTCGAGGACATTCTCGCCCAGGAGCGGGTTCCTCAAAAGGCGGCCCGGGGTATTTTGGAAGCGCCGGACCTCTACGGACGAGAGGACGTCCTCCGGCGGGGACGTGTGCTGGCCGGCCACGATCGCCGGTTGCATGCGACGCTGGACCGGCTGACCCAGGTCTACCGGTTGCTGTCGGAGGCTGGGCTGAAAGACCACCTTCTGTTGGACCTGGGGGAGTTCCGCGGGTTTGACTATTACGATGGTGTGGTGTTCGATGTCTTCGCCGACGGGGTGGGTTCCGAATTGGGCGGCGGGGGACGGTACAACAACCTGATTGGCCGGTTCGGCCGGGATCTTCCTTCCACGGGCTTCGCCTTCGATGTGGGCCGTCTTTTCCAGGCGATGGAACGAGTCGGTGAAGTCGGTGAGGGGACTTCCCGCGCGGCAGACGTGTTGGTGGCGGCCCCGGTCCGACGCTGCGGCCAGCTCTTTCAGGTAGCGCGGCTCTTGCGAAAGGCGGGGTTCCGGGTCCTCCAGGGGAGCCTGCGCGGGACCGATTCGAAGGCGATCCAGTCCGTGGTCGACGAAGGGCGCCGGCTGGCGACTGCGTCGGTGGTGATTCTGGGGACTCCGGCGCTGGCGGCCGGCGACGCGCTGCTCGTGACGGGCTCGTCGATGTCGCGGCGCAAGACGGTCAAGATCCAGGCGCTGCCTGCCACGCTGTTGGAGCTGTGACGAGCGGCGGCGTGCCGGTCGCCGCGTTCCCGCGTGCGTTCCATGACCCATTGAAGCAAGGTGTGCAAGGTGTGATGGTGTCATGAGCCTCTCCGATTCTTCGGCGCCCAGACTGCCCCCGCAAAATCTTGAAGCGGAGCAATCGGTGTTAGGCGCGATCCTGCTCGACAATGCGTCGATGGCCAAGGCCATGGAAGCCTTGACCGAGGAGGATTTCTACCGCACGGCCCATCGCCGAATTTACCAAGCCATGCTGGACCTCTCGGAGCATGGGGAGGCCATCGATCAGATCACGCTGACGGAGCATCTGAAGACCAAGGGCGATCTGGAGTCGATCGGCGGGTCGGCCTACCTGGCGGAACTGGTCCAGGTGGTTCCGACGGCGGCCAGCATCAAATACCATTGCAAGATCGTGCGCGACAAAGCGCTCCTCCGCGGGTTGATCACCACCTCCACCGAGGTGATTTCTCGCGGGTATGACGGCACCTCGCAGGTGGACGAACTGATCGATTTTGCGGAGCGGTCCGTCTTCAGCCTGGCGCAGGGCAAGCTCGGCCGGTCGTTCACCCGCCTCAAGGACATCATCAAAGAAAGCCTGGATCTTGTCGATGCGCTTCACAAGCGGGGGAAAAGTGTCACCGGTGTGCCGACCGGGTTCGAAGACCTCGACGAGCTGACCGCCGGCTTGCAGGCGTCCGATCTGGTGGTGATTGCCGGGCGCCCCAGCATGGGCAAGACGAGTCTGGCTCTCGGCATGGCGCAGAATGCGGCCATCAAGCACCAGCAAAAGGTCGGGATTTTCAGCCTGGAAATGTCCAAGGAGCAACTCGTGCTGCGCATGCTGAGCTCGGAAGCCTCGGTGGATTCCCATGCCCTGCGAATCGGGAAGCTCCAGAAGGAAGACTGGTGGCGGCTGGCGGAGGCGGCCGGGCGGCTCGAGCAGGCGTCGATTTTCATCGACGACACGGGCGGGCTGACCGTGCAGCAGATGCGCGGGAAGGCCCGGCGGCTCAAAGCGGAAAGTGGCGGACTCGACTTGTTGATCGTCGATTACCTCCAGCTCATGCAAGGCCGCAGCGACGCCGAGTCGCGTCAGCAGGAGATCTCGGACATCTCTCGATCCTTGAAGGCGTTGGCCAAGGAGTTGCAAGTGCCCATCGTGGCGCTCTCCCAGTTGAGCCGGGCCGTGGAGGCCCGCAAGCCGCCGATCCCCATGCTGGCCGATCTGCGGGAAAGCGGGGCGATTGAGCAGGATGCCGACGTGGTGATGTTCATCTACCGGGATGACGTCTACAATTCCGATTCCGAAGAAAAGGGAATCGCCCAGATCATGGTGAAGAAGCATCGCAACGGACCGACCGGCGATGTGAAGCTAACCTTCCTCGACCGGTACGCCAAGTTCGGGGATTTTTCCGATCGCGAACAATCCTGAGGCCGTTTGACACCCCTCCGGTGACCCCGTATAATTTCACCTAAGCGACGGACCATCCCCTCCCATTTCCACCGATTATCCAGTAGCGGAGCCAGATGGAAACGAAACCCAGCTGCGGATGTGAGGCAACACCATTGCGGTGGACTCGGGTGGTGCTGAGCCTGGTGGCGATCCCATTGATTGTGGTGTCCTGCGCCACTGTCCCGCAAGCGGGCACCGGGCCCAGTGCGTCGCGGGACCGGTCGCCGGACCCCTCGGCTCATGCCGGTCAACCGGCGATCCAGCCCACCCCCGCCGATCCCCGCGCCTATTACCATTTTCTCCTCGGATACCGGGCCGAGCAGGCACAGGATGCCGACCTTGCGATTCGGGAGTACCTGCTCGCTCTCCGGGGCGACCCCACCTCGATTTTCCTCAAGACGCGCCTTGCCGCGCTGTATTTCTCGCTGGGAGACATCGCAGCGGCGGTCCGGTTCGCCGACCGGGTTGCCGAGGCGGAGGTGCGCGAGGTGACGACGCTGGTGCTGATCGCGGGTATCTATGCCGGAGCGGGAGAAGCCGACAAGGCCTTGGCGTTGTACGATCGGGCCATCGCTCAGAATCCGGAGCACAACGAATCCTATTTCTCGAAAGGGGTTCTGCTGGTCAATTTGAAGCGCCTCGAAGAGGCGGAACAGGTGTTCCAGCAGGGGATCGACAAAGCCAAAGATTCACCGGTCGGCCACTACTATCTGGGCCGTATCGCGGTCGAGGCGAAGCAGTTCGACCGGGCGGCGGCCAGCTTCGAGCGGGCGATCTCGACCAATCCCACGTTTGAACCGGCCTACATCGCTCTCGCGGGGGTCTATGAGTCCCAGCGGCAGCGGGAGCAGGCCGTGGCCGTGTACCGCAAGTATCTACAGGTCGTCAACCCGCACAGCAAGGAAGTCCAGCAGCACATCGTTCGACTCTACCTCAACGACAAGTTGTACCGCGAGGCGCTTGCGGAGTTGAACGACATGCTGAACCGGGACCCCGACGACCTGGACGCGCAGTTGCGTATCGGATTGATCTACGGCGAGATCAAAGACTATCCCAAGGCCATCGCTCAATTGACCAAAATCCTGGCGGTGAGGCCGGCGGAACTCAAGGTGCGGGATTATCTGGCCCTCATGTATGAGGAGCAGAAGGATTACGGCAACGCGATCAAGGCCTACGAGCAGAACCTGAGACTGCAGCCCGCCTACGTTGACGGGCACATGCACCTCGGGTTTCTGCAATACCGGCTGAAGCACTATCCGGACGCGATCGCCCACTTCACCGACGCGGTGAAGCTGAATCCGAAACAGCCGGAGGGACACCTGCTGTTGGGGCTTGCCCACCTGCAAGCCGAGCAGTTCGCCCTGGCGACGCAGGCTTTCGAAGAGGGGATTCGATTGAACCCCGGGAACCCGGATCTCCATTTCAACCTCGGCACGGCCTATGACAAGCTGAACCGGTTCGATGAAGTGGTGAAAGCCATGGAGACCGCGCTCCGGCTGGACCCGCAACATGCCGACGCGCTCAATTATCTGGGCTACAGCTACACCGAACGCGGGATCAAGATCGAGGAAGCCGTGTCGCTCATCCAGCGGGCGGTGATCTTGAAGCCCAACAACGGGTACTATGTGGACAGCCTGGGCTGGGCCTTCTTCAAGATGGGCCGGCTCGACGAGGCGCTGGCGGAAATGAAGCGGGCGGCGTCCCTCGTCAAGGATGATCCGGTCATCTTCGAGCATCTCGGAGAGGTCTACCTGCAGCAGAATCTCGTTCCGGAGGCGAGGGAAGCCTGGCTTCATTCGCTTGAGTTGGATCCGGCCAACCTCAAATTAATGGAACGGTTTCGTGAGCGGGGGATGGGCGATCCGACATCGGAGGAGCGTATCCGGCAAGCCAAACAGCGAGTCTCGCAACACGCCTCTCCCCAAGCGCCCACCCCCTGACCATCCGAGGCGATCCGGTCCGGACTGCCTCAACTCATTTCTCCCATATTCATTGACAAGAAAAGGCAGGTGTGTGTTCAATCAACAAAACGGTTGGGCGGGTATGGCATGAAACCCGTCCGGGGTGCTCTGTATGGAAACAAGAGGGGGAGGGGATGAGGTTGATCCACAATTCAAAAGGCTTCACCCTCATTGAATTGATGATCGTGGTCGCTATCATCGGCATTCTGGCCGCCATGGCCATTCCTGTCTATCTGAGATGGCAGGCGCAATCCCGCCAAGCCGAGGTCAAGGTCAACTTGAGCGGGATCTTTGCGACGGAATTGGCCTTCTTCGGCGAAAACTCGCGGTTCAGCGGATTTCAGGATATTGGGTTTGCGCTGGCCGGGTCTGCCAATCGTTACACCTATCGGGCCATGGCCACCTCAGTCACGGGCGGTGTGGTGAGTGCGGGGGCGGTTCAGGCGATCAATGCGGGCATCGGGACGGTCACTCCGGACAACACGATTATAGCGGCCACGTCCAGCGGGACAGGGTTTACCGCCACTGCCACGGCGAATCTGGACAATGATCCGACCATCGATCAATGGCATGTGAATGACCTCAAGCAGAATCTGCAGACTCCGGATGTCAACGACGTAGGCGGGTAGAGCACGATTTCTGACCGTCCGTCTGCGCACCTTCAATCCTCGCTCTCGTTTCCATTCTTCCCGAACAGTGTGATGACGCCCTCCTGAGCTGTGGCGTAGGGCAAGGGGCTGGTTTCTTCCGAGACGCTCGACCGAACTGACAAATTTTGGTGCCCATGAACAGAAAGTGGAGCAGGATACGATCAGGCCCGAGCTTGGATTAACTGCCTTTGAAAGTTGCAACCAGTTGAAATAATTTTTTAAAAAAGCGCAACACCGTTTAATTTTAAATCCGGCATGGAACCTGCTGGTGATATCGTGGAATGTTCTTAACATGTCCTGAAACGGAAGTTTCAAAACATGTGGCAAGTAAACAAGTAAAGTGGGTATTTAGCCGGAGGGAGGAGAAAGGTATGTTGAAATCATTGCGCGATCAACGAGGCTTCACGCTCATCGAGTTGATGATCGTGGTGGCCATCATTGGAATCCTGGCCGCCATCGCTATCCCGAACTTCCTGCGGTACCAGGCCCAGGCCAGGCAAGCGGAAGCCAAGAGCAACCTCAGCGGGATCTTCGTGGCTGAGACAGCCTTCTTCGGTGAGAACTCGCGGTTCAGCGGTTTTCAGGAGATCGGCTTTTCCTTGGCCGGGTCAACCAATCGCTATACCTATCGGTCCATGACGACGACTGTTGTAGGCGGTGTTGTGACGCCTGGGACGATTGCGACGGACACGATCAATGCGGGGATCGGCACGGTGGCGCCCGACAACACCGTGGTGCCGGCCGCCTCGAGCGGCATGGGCTTTACGGCGACGGCCACGGCGAATTTGGACAACGATCCGACCATCGACCAGTGGCACGTGAACGACATCAAGCAGAATTTGCAGAATCCTGACACGAATGACGTCACCAGCTAAGGCTGACCAAAGCTCGGGAGGGGAGGACCTTGTGCCCTCCCCTCCCAAGCCGGCCGGGCTCCTTGGATAACAGGAATCACCTGCATCACGGCCTATTTTCTAAGGCCGGTCGTTGCGTCCCTCCCTCTGCTCAGCGTCAAATCGTGGCGGCCGATGTGAGAAGGTGAAGGCCATTGACGTGGACGCTGTGAGCCATGACCCCTTCTTCGGACACGCCATGTTTCTCCGCAGCGGACCGACCGCCGTTCATTCCTTCTGACTCTCCCATCGATCAATCCCGGAGCCGTTGGCCGGCCTGGTTGCTTCTTCTCTTCGGCTTGGTTGTTTTTTCGCCGGTCCTTGAAGGTGGGACGACCCATCTCGCGGTCATGGCGATCCGGCTGCTGATCCTTCTTTTTTTGAGCCTCTATGTCATGAAAGGGGTAAGGACAGGCGCATTACCCTGTCCGCCGTTCCCTGTCGGACCGGCCGTGCTGGGGTACCTCACCTTGGCTGTCGCGTCGACCGTTCGGTCGCCCTATACCCATCAGAGTCTGCAATGGCTGGTGGTGCTGATCGGCTACGCAGCGCTGCTCTATTTGCTTGTGTCTTTTCTGGATCGATGGAATGATGTCGTGAAGCTGCTAGTGGTTCTGGTCGGCATGGGGCTCTGCGAAGCCGGCTGGGGGCTTGTGCAGGGTTGGTGGTTTGGCGTGGCTCGCCCAACCGGCACTTTTTTTAATCCGAACTTTCTGGCCGGGTATTTGAGCGTTGTCTGGGCCGTTGTATTGGGCTACCTCTGCTATGTCCGGGCGAGGCAGGTTCGGCGAGAAAACCGGCGGGGCCTGGCTTGCTTGATCCGGTTGCCGCACCTGATCGTGCCGATCGCGATATTGGCGGTTTTGCTCCTGGCTCTTGTCCGGACGGGGTCGCGCGGGGGCATGTTGGCGGTGCTGGTCGCAACGGGAGTAGTCCTTGGTCTGCGATTCGGCCGCAGGGGGGTGGGAGTGCTCCTGCTGGTGTTGCTCCCCATGGCATTTCTGCTGCCCAATCCATTCCGCGATCGACTCAAGGCGGAGCATGTGGCCAATCCGGTGAGCTATGCTCGCTGGCAGATTTGGCAAAGCTCGGTCCGGGAGATGGTGGAATATCCGCTGGGGATCGGACTGGGCCTCTACCAGTATGAATTCCCCAGGCATAATTTTCCGGTGGAGGGGCAAATCGCGCGGTATGGAAAAATTGCGCAGACCGCGCACAACGAATTTCTTCAGATGGGAGTCGAACTGGGCGTGGCCGGTCTCCTGGTCTTTTGCTGGGGGATAGCCATGGTGGCTCGTGAAGCTGCGGTGGCGCTCAAGCAGCGGCTGACACGGTGGCAGCGAGGCCTGCTGGTGGGCTTGGTGGCAGCCACTGCAGGGATGCTGGCTCATGCCGCTGTGGATTCCACCTTGCACGAACCGGCCCTGGCCATTGTGTTGACGCTTTGCGTGGGGATTCTTCTGTCGGCCCGCCGGCTTGTGAAACGCGGGGTCGAGCCGATGCCTGCTCTGCCCATCCGTTTCCCGGCGGCCGGGGCTGTTGCGGGAATTGTGTTGATCGGAGGGGCGGCGGCGATTGTCATCCGGATGGGCCTTGCCTGGGCCGCCTTCGATGCCGGCTCCCAGGCGCTTGCGCAACGCGATTTTCACAAAGCGATTGACCGGTATCAAGTCGCAGTGACGTTGGACTCCGGCAAAGCCCTGTATCACAGCTCAATGGGAGCGGCCTATTTCCAGGCGTTTGAGCGGACCGGAGATGGCGCGGCTGCGCAGGCCGCCATCGAGGAGCTTCAGTCGGCCATGGACTTGAATCCCCTGGACGGTCGCCTCCCCGGACTGCTTGGTCATGTCTACGCCGCACTAGCCACGACGGACTCGGCGCAGAACTCGCCGGAGGAGCAGCGGACTTCGCGGCTCCGATCGGCGGCAGCGGCCTATGAACGGGCGGTTGAACTGGAGCCGTTCATGCCGTGGTATCGTTTGGAGTTGGGGCGTCTCCACCTCGCGCTTGGGGATCGCGAACGAGCCGAATCTTGGGTCAGGGGGGCGGTTGAAATCGAGCCGAACTTTCTCCCGGGACGGGAGTGGCTAGCGAGGTTGTATCTGGAATCCGGCCGAATCGATTCGGCGGATCGGGAGTATCGTCAAATTCTTGAGCGACAGCGACGGTATGCGGCTTGGGAGCAGGATCCCCTTGAAGAACGGTTTCTGAAGGTGGATGCCCAGGCGCTGCAGAGGGTATTCGAAAAGGTGGGGACGCTCGAGAGGAAAAGGGCGCAGACATGAGCCGACGCTTCGGCTCATTGCACAGTGCTCACCTGACTCCCTTGTCGAATTGGGCCGGTTGGGCTCTGGCGGGGGCCTTACTCTGTGTCCTCTGCGGATCTGCGATCGGGGTGCTGGCCGTCGTGGAACGTCAGCGGCTGGCCATCGTCAGAGCCGCGGAGCTCTCCTACTTGCCAAAGAGCGAGTACCTGAAGGTGGCGGTGCTGGGATACCGGCACTTGGCGGCCGACCTCATCTGGCTCAAGGCGGTCCAGCATTTCGGGGTCAAACGGCAAACGGCGGAAGGCTATCGCTGGGCCTATCATGCCGTGGATGTCTTGACCGATCTGGACCCCACCTTTGTCTACGCCTATCAGATGGCGGGGACGATTCTCGGTGTCTGGGCAAAGCTGCCGCAGGAAAGCGTGGCCATCTTGGCGAAAGGCATGGGCCATAACCCGATGGTCTGGCAGCTGCCGTTTTTTCTGGGCTACGATTATTACTATGAGTTGCACGACCCGGTCGCGGCGGCCGGGTATTTCCGCCGGGCGGCCCAGTTGCCGGGGGCTCCGGAGTACTTGCCGAAGCTGGCCGCCAGGATGACGATCGAGGCGGGCGATCCGGAGGCCGCGCTGGAGTTTTTGCAGCGGCTCTATCAACAGGTGCAGGATCCGCGTCTGCGCGAAGGGTTAGAACGGCGCATCCGGGAAGTCATCGCGGAACGAGACATCCGGTTTTTGGAAGAGGGCATTCGCCGGTACCGGGCCCGCTACGGGAAGCTGCCTGGTTCGCTGGAGGCGTTGGTGACCGGAGGGATTATCGCTCGGGTGCCGGACGATCCCCTGGGGGGCCTCTATCAGGTGGACCCTTCCGATGGAACGGTCACCAGCACCGGATTGCGCGAGCGGCTGAAGGTGCATCGGCATTGAGCGAGGGTTGAGGGCGAGATGGATGCCATTTTTGTCGAAGGCCTGACGAAACAGTTCCGGTCCGGCTGGCCCGGCCAGCCGGCCGTGACCGCCTTGGCTGGGCTATCCCTCTCAGTGCGCCGTGGGGAGATCTATGGGTTTCTCGGTCCGAACGGCGCCGGAAAAACCACGACGTTGAAAATTTTGATGGGTCTCATGAAGGCCAGTGGTGGCAAGGCGGAAGTACTGGGCAAACCGGCGGGCCACGTCGCGTCGCGCCGCGGCATCGGATTTCTACCCGAGTCGCCGTACTTCTACGATTACTTGACCGCGGAAGAGTTCCTGGCCTTTTACGGACACTTGGCCGGGCTCGAGGGGGCTGGATTGAAACGGCGGGTGGAGGCCTTGCTGGATTTGGTAGGGCTGGCCGAGGCGCGGGATCGGCAGCTCAGGAAATTTTCCAAAGGCATGCTGCAGCGGATTGGGCTGGCGCAGGCGCTGATTCACGACCCGGAGTTGGTGATCTTGGACGAGCCCATGTCGGGGCTGGACCCGATCGGACGCAAGCAAGTCCGGGACCTCATCCTGGCGCTTCGCGAGCAGGGCAAGACGGTGTTTTTCAGCACGCACATTATCCCTGACGTGGAAGTCATGTGCGACAGGGTCGGCATTGTGGTCAAAGGGAAGCTGCTGGCGTCCGGGACGGTGGAGGAGTTGGTCAGTCGAGGGCAGGGACGCACGGTTGAAATTGTGTGCGAAGGCTTCAAAGCGGCGGTGCCCCCTGCCATTACGGCCGCGAGAGGACAGGTGCTCCCGAGGGGCAACCACTGTGTGGTGGTGTTGCCCGATCCGGATCGGCTCGAGGACGTGCTGGCGGGGATCAGGCTGCATGGTGCCAGGCTGGTCTCGGTCACGTCGCAGCGAGGCTCGCTCGAAGCGTTGTTTTTTCACCCGCCCGACGGGCAACAGGCGGGTGGGCACCCTGGAGAGCGGGTTTGAGCATGCGGAGCATCCTGGTGATCGGGCTGAACACTTTTCGCGAGAATTTGCGGGACAAGATACTCTATAATCTGTTGTTCTTTGCCCTGCTGCTGATCGGCGTGTCGGTGCTGCTGGGCATGCTGACGATCGCCGAGCAGGACAAAATCGTGCCCGACATGGGGCTGGCCGCCATCAACCTGGTCGGTGTGATCATCGCCATCTTCGTCGGGGTCGGGCTGGTCAGTAAGGAGATCGAGCGGCGGACGATTTATACGATCATGGCGCGGCCGATCAGCCGGACGCAGTTCCTGCTGGGCAAGTATCTGGGGCTCGTCCTGACGCTCCTGGTCAACGTCGCGATCATGTCGGCGGTCTTTGTGGCGACGCTCTGGATGGACCGGCTGCCGATCCAGGCCTCGTTGTTCCAGGCGATCCAGTTGATCTGCGTCGAGCTCTTGCTCGTGACCGCGCTGGCCCTGTTCTTTTCCACGTTTAGTTCGGCCACCCTGAGCGCGATCATGACGCTGGGGTTTTACGTGATCGGCCACGTGACCGTGGACCTGAAGGGCATTGCGGAGAAGAGCGAAAGCCAGGCGCTCAAGGCCGTTACGACAGGCCTCTACTATCTCTGTCCGAACCTGGAGGTGCTCAACATCAAGGGGGCGGCGGCTGCGGGCCACATGGTGGCGCTGTCCTACCAGGCACTGGCTTCGGCCTATGGATTGCTCTATGCGGCCCTGCTGCTCACGGCTGCCTCGCTCGTATTTCAGCGTCGCGACTTTTAACGGGGCGTCGAATCCGGAGGCTGGTTTGTAAGGAGTCGGAAGAAAGTATTTCACGGAGGAGTCGCATGTTGTTAGAGAAAATCAAGAATCGGACGGCGGTGATCGGAGTGGTGGGGCTGGGTTACGTAGGGTTGCCCCTGGCGGTCCTCCAGGCCAAGACCGGCTACAAGGTGGTCGGGGTCGATGAAATGGCCGAGAAGATCGAGCGGGTGAACCGCGGCGAGAACTACATCTCGGACGTGGACAATGCGGAGCTCAGTCAAGCGGTCGGGGCCGGCCGATTGACCGCCACCACGGATTTTGCTGCGCTGCGCGGGTGCGACGTCGTGTTGATCTGCGTGCCGACCCCCCTCACCAAGAACAAGGAGCCGGACATCAGCGCGGTCGTCTCGGTCACCAAACAACTGGCCAAGTACGTACATCCTGAGATGCTGGTGGTCCTGGAAAGCACCACCTATCCGGGCACGACTGAGGAGGTCATACTGCCGACCCTGACCGAAGGGGGCCTGAAGGTCGGCCAGGAAATCTTTGTCGCGTTTTCCCCCGAGCGGGTGGACCCAGGCAACCATTCGTTCAAGACCCACAATACGTTCAAGCTGGTTGGGGGCGTGACGCCGGCTTGCCTGACGGCCGCGCGGACGTTCTATGAGCAATCCATCGTCAAGATCTTCCCGCTCTCGTCGCCGCGTGTGGCGGAGATGACCAAGGTGTTCGAAAACGTCTTCCGGTCCGTCAACATCGCCCTCGTGAACGAACTGGCCCAGCTCTGCGACCGGATGGGCCTCAACGTCTACGAAGTGATCGACGCGGCCGCCACCAAGAATTTCGGCTTCATGCCCTTTTATCCGGGTCCCGGCGTGGGCGGCCACTGCATTCCCTTGGATCCCTACTATTTGGCCTGGAAGTCCAAGGAATATGACATGCACACGCGCTTCATCGAACTGGCCGGCGAGATCAACGAGGGGATGCCGTACTACGTGCTTGCGAAGCTACAGCGTCTTCTCAACCGGCATGGGCGCTGCCTCAACGGAGCGGACATCCTGGTGCTGGGCGTGACTTACAAGGCGGACGTGGCGGACTGGCGCGAGACCCCCGCGATCAAGGTCATGGAACTGCTGCAGCGGGAAAGCGTCAAGCTGACCTATGCCGATCCATTCACGCCCTCCGTCGAGATCGAGGGCCGGTCCTATGCCGCCGTCGAGGCGACGGACGAGCGGCTCGAGCGGTGTGCCTGCGCGCTGGTGCTCACCGCCCATTCGGCTTTTGACTTCGAGCGGATCGTCCGTCACGCTCCGTTGGTGTTTGACACCAGGAATGGTACAAAAACCGTCACAGGGAAGAAAGACAACGTGGTCTTGCTCTAAGTTCGTCGAAGTGAGTGGGCTCGCAGACCATCGACAATGATGCCGCATCTTACGAGGCTGTACCGCTACCGTGGGTTGCTCTGGAACCTTGCCCTGGGGGAGCTGAAAGCCAGACATCGCCAGACGGCGTTGGGGATGGCCTGGGCGTTGATGCAGCCGCTCTCCATGATGGCGGTCTTCGCGGTCGTCTTTTCGGTGTTTGCCCGGGTGTCCGTGGAGGGCACGTCCTACGTCCTGTTTGCTTATACCGGCCTGGTGAGCTGGTTGTTTTTTGCCAACTCGCTTTCGGCCGGTCTCCCCAGCGTTGTCTCGAATATGAATCTGGTCACTAAGGCCAGTTTCCCCCGCGAGGTCATTCCTTTGTCCAAGCTTGTCGCAACCGGCTT
>SCVQ01000290.1 GCA_004296865.1 Nitrospirota bacterium | reverse complement strand
GCAGTAGGTGCCAATGTCCTGTATCTGCGACTCGTTGTAGCCGAGCGTGGCCAGGGCCGGCGGGAGGCTCTGGTTGATGATCTTGAAGTAGCCGCCGCCCGCCAGCTTCTTGAACTTGACGAGGGCGAAGTCCGGCTCGATGCCGGTCGTATCGCAATCCATGACCAAGCCGATCGTGCCGGTGGGGGCGATGCACGTCACCTGCGCATTGCGGAACCCATAGGCGGCGCCCAGCTCCAGTGCCCGGTCCCAGGCCCGCCGCGCGCCGAGCAGGAGATCCGGCGGACAGTGTTCCGGTTGAAGGCCTTTCGGCGTGGTCGCAAGCCCTTCGTATTCCTCCGGCGGCGCGTTGTAGGCCGCGCGCCGGTGGTTGCGGATGACCCGCAACATGGGCTCGCGGTTCCGCGCGAACCCTTCAAAAGGCCCCAGTTCCGCCGCCATCTCAGCCGAGGCGGCGTAGGATTCTCCGGTCAGAACCGCCGTGAGCGACCCGCAGATGGCCAGCGCCTTCGGCGAGTCATAGGGAATGCCCTGCCGCATGAGCACGGTACCCAGGTTGGCGTACCCCAGCCCCAACGTCCTGAACTGGAAGCTTTTCTGCGCGATGGCCTGGCTCGGAAACGAGGCCATCAGAACGCTGATCTCCAGCACGATGGTCCACAGCCGCACCGCGTGGCGGAAGTCCTCCAGGAGGAACTGCCCGTCCTCCGTGTAGAACTCGCCCAGGTTGAGACTGGCCAAGTTGCACGCGGTGTCGTCCAAGAACATGTATTCGCTGCAGGGATTCGAGGCGTTGATCCGGCCGTCTTCCGGGCAGGTGTGCCACTCGTTGATCGTCGTGTCGTACTGCGTGCCGGGGTCGGCGCAGATCCACGCGGCCCAGGCGATCTTGTCCCACAGTTCGCGGGCCTTGACGGTCTTGATCGCCTTCCCGTCAATCCGGCGCCGGAGCGCCCAGTCGCCGTCCTGCTCCAGCGCCTCGAAGAACGCGTTGGGAATCCGCACGCTGTTGTTGGAGTTCTGCCCCGACACGGTCTGGTAGGCCTTGCCGTCCCAGTTCGTGTCGTACTCGTGAAAGACGAAGTGGGTAAACCCTTCGTGGGCGTAGGAGAACATCCGCTGGATATAGGCCTCCGAGACCGCCGACAGCCGGGCCTCGCGGATCGCTTTCTTGAGCGCGGGGTTTTTCTCCGGGTCCGTCTCCACCCGTGTGCCCGCCCCCTCCGGCATGTGACAGGCCTTGAGGACGGCGTTCAATCGCTGCGCGCAGATCTTGGAGCCGGTTACCATCGCGGCGACTTTCTGCTCTTCAATCACCTTCCAGTCGATGAACTCTTCCACGTCGGGATGGTCCAGGTCCAGGCAGACCATCTTGGCCGCGCGCCTCGTGGTCCCGCCGGACTTGATGGCGCCGGCCGCCCGGTCGCCGATCCTGAGAAAGGACATCAACCCCGATGACTTCCCCCCGCCCGAGAGCGATTCGTTTTCCCCGCGCAACTTGGAGAAGTTCGTCCCGGTGCCCGATCCATACTTGAACAGCCGCGCTTCCCGCACCCACAGATCCATGATGCCGTTTTCGTTGACTAGGTCGTCGTCGACCGACTGGATGAAGCAGGCGTGGGGTTGCGGATGCTCGAAGGCGTTGGTGGCCTTCGTCATCTGGTGCGTCTCCGGGTCCACGTAATAATGGCCTTGCGACGGTCCGGAGAGGCCATAGGCGTAATGCAGGCCGGTATTGAACCATTGCGGCGAGTTGGGCGCCGCCATCTGGCGAGCCAGCATGTAGCAGAGTTCGTCGTAGAACGCGGTCGCGTCCTCCTCCTTGTGAAAATACCCGTGGCTCTTCCCCCAAGAAGTCCAGCAGCCGGCCATCCGGTGGAAGACCTGACGCGCATCGCGTTCGCCGCCCAACACCGGCTTGCCGTCCTCCCCCACGAGCGGCGTTCCATCGGGACCGGCCTGGGGAACACCCGCCTTGCGGAAATACTTCTGCGCCAGGATGTCGACGGCCAGTTGGGTCCACCGTTCCGGGACATCGATGTTATCCAGCTTGAAGACCGTCGAGCCGTCGGGATTCTTAATCTCGGAAGAACGCTTCGCGAACGGCATGCCTTCGTAAGGACTCTGTCCCTTCTGAGTGAATCGGCGTTCAATCCTCACAATACTCCCCTCCTGCTGGTTAGCGACTTTCGTCTCACCGCTCGGCGCGATCTCATCATCTGGTTTTGTGCAGCCCCAAAAACAAACAGGCGCCGCTTTGGTGACCGCGGCGCCTGCTTAGCCTTGTGGCAGTTTGTGTGCTGATTGGCCTTGCGCTGAATCGGTTGTCAGGCCGGCCTTGGGAAATCTCATGAGGCTCAGATTTGTCCATCTGTATGCACCTCAATCGAGCAGCCGAAGAAACCAAAAAACCGACAACCGCAATATATGGCGAACCGTTTAGTTTGTCAACACAAAATGTAGTGGTTGGCTGGGGATAGCCGAGAAAAGACTGTGGATAGCGAAATTCCCGCGCGTAGCGCCACGAGACACATTGCCAAGCCGACGTTATCCACACCTGAGGAAGATCTGAGGAGGCTGAATCGACGCGTTTACCGGCCGGACGAGGGGACGAGCTGGGCTATTTTTTTAGCGACCTCGTCCGCGCCTTTGATCGGAATGAAAACAGTCCCCACGCCGACCACGACCACTTCCACGTCAAGCAACTTGGTTGTGAAGATACTGAGCAATCCGTAGTTGCGCCGGGTCGTGTTCGGACGCACGACCGACTGGATCACCAGCGCTCCCTGTGACGTGAAGACCTGGCGCATGAGGTTTCCCGCCGGCGTCGTGGAATCAATCCGCTCGACCGACCGGGCCAGTTGTCCTTCGACGAAGGCATAGTAGGCGTTGCTGGTGGGATTCGTCGCGGCCAAGCCCACGCCCAGCCCCAACACCAGCGCGATGAGGGCAAGACTACGCGTACGCATCGACGTTGCCTCCTCGCTCCTCAGAGCCCCGTCCGGTTCCCATCGCGCCGATCATGCGGTTTGACAATGACGCCCGTCTCGCCTATCTTCCGAGCACTCACGCATCGGCCCTCGCGCCGAACCGACGCCACGCGCTGATATCAAGGAGGCCCCCATGTACGTCTGGAGCAAGCGAATCGTCCTCGGACTCTTGGCCGCCTTCAGCATCTTGACCCTCGCGTTTCTCACGCAAGGCCCGGAAGGAGGCCCCAGCGGCTTGAAGATCCACACGACGCGCTGGATCACCTTGAACTATGCCGGCCTGGTGATCTGGGTCTTCGTCTGGATGATCGACCAGGCACGGGTCCGCGGAAAAAACGTCTGGCTCTGGCTCCTGCCCTTCCTCTTCGCGCCCCTGCCGACCCTCATGGCCTTCGTGCTGTTTCTCCAACGCAAGCTGAAG
>SCVQ01000289.1 GCA_004296865.1 Nitrospirota bacterium | reverse complement strand
CCTCCGCGATCTCGACATACTCCTTCGCCCACTCTCTGAAGCGCATCGGAACCACAACCTTCACGTAGTCAGACTTGATCAACCCCTGCACCAGGTCATGCCGATACTGCGAGTCCAAGTTCTTGGCTCGTTCCAGGTTGCTTCCGACCTTCCACCGTTTCAGGCGAGCCCCGACGACGCCAACGCCTAAGCGTAGTGTTTTGCCATCGTCCCAGACGGGAAACTGGGCAAACCACACCCCAGGGCATCCGCACTTCATGCGTGGTTTGTGGATGCCGCTGGCCTTCACCGTCTCTCTTAGGGCGTGACACTTTGGACTATGCTTCTTGACGCGTTTCGTTAATCCCATCTATTTCACCCCCTTTCCCGGCTTGGATTCGCCAATCAGGGTACAGACGCTGACACGTAACGCCTTGGCAAGTTTCTTCAGCGTACTTAAGCGGGGGTCAAACGCACTCGCTTCAAGCCGCACCAGTGTCGCCACCGACACCCCTGAGGCCTTCTTGAGCGCTCTCAAGCTGAACCCCCGTTGCGCCCTGATTGCACGTAGCCGTATCACGGGACTAATGCTCTCATAAGTGAGAGCGTGCGTCAAGGCCTTTTCCTTGGCAGTGGCATCACTGAGTTTTGCGCAATCCACTCGTCAAGTTGGCACCTATCGAACTTCGTCAGGCGTCCCATTTTCACATACGGAATCCGTCGTTGGGAGACCATCGTATAGAGAGTGTCGGTCGAGAGGCCGGTGTAGGCAGCCACCTCCTGGATATTGAGCAGACGCCGTTCAATCGGTTCGCGCATATAACCTAGGCTCACCGCACCAAGGCCTTGAGCTGGTCTTTGTCCAGCTTCACGCCGAATCTATTCATGACCTGGTAAGTCATCTCGCTCCAGCTCAATCCTGCGGTCTTACACTCCCTCAGCAGCTCCAGGGCGGCCCGTAGGGAGCAGTCGTCCTGGGAAGGTACCGGCTTGATCTCGCCCAGAGGAACTGGATCTGGTGATCCAACCGGACATGGCAGACTGACCGCTGACTCGTGGGTGTCTCGTCGCCGTGGACGATCCCAATAGGGGCTTCTGCAACCCGGACAGCGTCGTGATTTCGACACCTGCCGGGGCCACCAGTGATGACCGCAACGGAGACACTGTTGCTGTCGTAGTGTGCTCATATGCGGTGCTCTTTTGCGGGAGGGCTACCGTGAAACAACAGGTGCCCGCATAGGGACATAACCTGCGTCATCAAGCCGTTGGTTTTCCAAGGAAGCAACGGTGAACGCGGCAAGAAGGTGGTTGCACGTAGCGCCCCCGTATTACTCAACGGGGGCTTGGCCTGCCCGCGTCCGGTGCCTGTCGGCATCCGGTCGCGGCGAGTCTCGTGCTTGGAGAGTCGGCCACTCACTGCCCGAGATACTGCCCAGTTCATACGGTGCCTCTTTACGCCACTCCCCTCAGTCAGTCCATTGGACAGATGTGGCCTGTTGTGGCCAGTTTTGGACAGTGTTCGATGCCATAGACACCACCTTCGTTGCTCGGCCTGACGGGTTAGCATGATAGCGCCGACGAGCGGTGAAGGGAATTCCGCTAATGTAGGCTAATGTGGGTAGGTGTATGCAGATGCCGCAGCGCAGTCAGTTTGCAGACGAACTGGAACGCCGCTCGGTTGGAGGATGAAGCACAGGCAAGCAATAACAACCGAGAAGTTGTTCGTGACTCTGCTAGCGGTGTAAACTCCCCTGTCAAGGAAACAGGTTCAAAGGAGAACTTCCAGTGGACCGCATAAGATAGGCGGTGCGGGTGACGGCCTGATGAAACTTCCAACGGACACGGTGATCGCCACGGACAAGCTCACCCGCTACTTGCTTGTGCCGCAGGCGCGCGGCGATAAATCGGCTTTTCTGGCGGGAGCCGGTTATACAATGGAAAACGCCGACCAACTCCTCCGAGACTTGCGCGCGCAGATTCTGCCTTTGGAAGCTGTAGTGCTGGAATCCAACAAATTCGGCCAATACTGCGAGATTCGCGGGCGGCTGACCGGCCCGAACGGGGTCGCCTTGGCGGTACGCACCATCTGGATGACCGAGCACTTGTCAGGCGTCACGAAGTTCGTTACACTTATCCCGAACAAATGAGGGAATGATGAAGTTTGAACTCTATACGGATGCAGCACTGGCGTGCGATGTGCCAGAACATCGCCTCAAGCGCGGCGATATCGTCAAGCTGGTGGACCACCACATTGCTCCTGATGGCACGGAGGGGTATTCCATTGAAGTGTTCAATGCTGTCGGTGGCACCCTTGCCGTCATCGTCGTTCCCGCCTCTGCCCTCGAAGCTCTCCGCCAAGACGAAGTACTCTGCGCTCGATCGCTGTAACGGGGCATTGCTTCCTGCATCCTTCCAGAACTGCCCGGCTAGGCTGGGCTGAAGCTTGTCCTGCAATCGCAGGGCGCCTTCGGCTTTCTTAGATTTCTGGTGAATGCCACAGCCGAGGATTCATACCAACTTCGTGTGAACCGGCGGCTCTTTATAGTCTTGTCGTAATTGATGCCGACGGAGAAACCCCATAGCCCCTGTTATCAATCCCAATCCCACGGCAGTTTAACGGCCTCCTCGCAGTCACATTTGGCCAGGGACAGCGCCACACCGCCGTTCATGTGTGGTTCCCCTGTTTTCAGGGCGTCCTTGATCTTGCTCAGAACACTTGGATCAGGCTGCAAGTAGCCCCGCTCGACCCGCGAGAGCCACGCCGGACTTTTTCCTACACGCCGGGCCAGCTCAACTTGGCTCAATCCAGCAAGCACCCGTTGTAACCGCAACTGCCGCATTGCTCCCCCCTTGAAATACAAAAGCCGAGACCAGCATGATTGCCAGCCTCGGCTACTCCAATACGCCAAGTAGTGAATTTTAAAAACGCGCTACC
>SCVQ01000288.1 GCA_004296865.1 Nitrospirota bacterium | reverse complement strand
AACTACGGCCAAAACAAACAGCCGTCAGGTTTGGGCAAAGTAGCAGTACCGTAAAGGAGGAGAATGTCGATGCGATGTTCTAGATGGATGAGACAGACAACCGGCGCCGCGCTGCTCTGCGGCTTGCTCGGCCTCTGGACCCTGCCGGCCTCGGCCGAGTGGTACATCGGCGGCACGGTGGGCGCCACCATTCCCAACGGCCTGAGCAACACCAGCGGCACGGGGCAGCAAGGCGGCACGCTGACTACCTTCACCCAACAGACGGCGCTCTCCTACGGAGGCAAGGTGGGGTATTTCTTCGAGCGCTACAAGTGGCTGGGCCTCGATATGGACGTGTCCACCGCGACGCCGAACATCAATTCGAAACAGGCCTCGGTCACCGGCGGCACCGGGTTGGGCGCGAATACCGGGCAGAATTTGCGCGTGACAACCTGGTCCACGAATCTGGTGGCCCGGTATCCGGGCGAGCGGTTTCGCCCCTATGTCGGCGGCGGGCTCGGCGTCTTCTTTGCCGATGCCTCCGGCGCCTCGTCGGCAAACTGGGCCCCCGGCGCCAACGGCTTCGCGGGGCTCAACATCCTGTTGATCCAGCATGTCTCCATGTCCCTGGAATACCGGTACCACTATGCGAACCTCCGCTTCGACAATGTGCTGGGACCGGGCCGGGGCTTTGAGACCACTTACACTGCGAACACGCTGAACCTCGGGCTCAACTACCATTTCTGAGCGTCGTGTGTGACGCGTGACGGGTAACGGACATTTGCTGTCAAGGGAGGACCTCATGACGACTTCGAAGTTTTTCCAACTGATGCGACACAAGGCAACCGCGCTGGTTTCCATCATGGGCCTGCTCCTCTTGATGCAAGGCTGCGGCAGCAGCGATGAAATCCAGGTCAAGGCGGGGTCCTGCCCGCTCCCGCCCAATGTGGCGGATGAAGACCGGAACACGATGAAGAAGTTCAGCGGGGATGTCAGCGGCATCATCACGTCGGTGGCCGGCGTCAGCGCCTCCGGAGAGATTCAGGGCGCGCTGGAGAAGTACTATCCCGCCGCGCACGACGTGAACCGGATCTATGCCTTGAGCTACGCCGCTTGCGTGGCCTGCCGCCTGGACCCCAACGATGTGAAGGGCTGCGCCCAGCGGTTCAACGAGATCATTGCCGCAAACCACGCCAAACGCGAGGAAAGCGCGCGGACGTCGGAAAGCTACCACCAGCAAGTGCTGGGCCCGATCCAGGGCCAGACCGCAGGCGGGAAGTAGCGCCCTTCCCGGGGCGCCCGCGTCCCCTATGCGGTGCCGTGGCTGGACGACGATCTCCTGTGCGATCCTGGCCTGCTGGGGACTCTGGGGAGGGATAGCGCCCGATCAGGCGCAGGCCGCCAGCATCCAGGTCAATGGCCAGTGGGTCAACGTCGGGGCCGGCATCCGCTCCGGCGTCCTCGGCAGCTTTGCCACCTACGCCTTGCCCACGGACAGCCTGGAGCAGGGCCACTGGTACGTGAAGGCGGTGCCGGGCTACTTCCGCGACTCAGGCAGCAACGACGGGAAGACGCTGGCCCAGTTTGACGCGCAAGGCGCCGGCATGTCCGTCCGGTTTCTGCGCGCCCTCACCGACCACTGGGGCGTGGGCTTTCAGGGCGTCTATGCCCGAAGCGCCAGCGGCAGCGCCCAACAGATCAGCTTCGGGGCTCAAGGCTTTGAGACTCAGGGCAAC
>SCVQ01000287.1 GCA_004296865.1 Nitrospirota bacterium | reverse complement strand
CCAGGCCATGGCCTACGACTTGTCCACCAGCGTGGTTCCTGCCAGCGTGACGGTGGACTTGCCGGGGTTCTCCAAAGGAGAAGGACTGCAACGGATGGAGGTCAACAAGCCTCCCCTCCTCCAAGTGGTCCCCACCGAAGTGTCCAAGCCCAGGGCCGGGGTACAACTGGTGTTTATGCTGAGCACGGCAATAGAGCCGGACGTCAAGGTCGACGGGACACGCCTGATCCTGGATTTTCCTAAGGCGACGAAAATGGCTGAAGCGGCAGGGGGCGTACAAGAAGGGAGCACGAGCCCGCAGGCCGGAAGTGCTCAGGAGTCGGCGTTCCCGTTGCCGCCACCGGGGCCTGGCTCTCCCGCGAGGACGATGACCAGGGTGGAAGTGCAGCGGGGAGAGGGCGAAGCGACCGTGGTCATCCATGGCGATGGGGATTTCACCTATGATGTCAGGCGGCTCCATCAGGATCGGATCATCGTGGACTTGGCCCGTGTCGACACGCCGATCCGTCTCCAGGTCATGCCGGTGGATCACCCGCTTCTCAAACAGATTCGGATCGGCCACCATTCACAGAAAGTGCGCGTGGTGCTGGATCTGCCCAGGCGGTCCAACTTTTCCGTCCAGCCGGGACGCAACTCGCTGGCGATCAAATTGACGCTGGCTTCAGGGCCTGACCCGATGAGCGGCTCGACGGAGGTCTCGCCCAAACGGCCGGACGGGCGAGATCTTGAACGGCAAGAGCCGATGTCACAGGGCTCCGACCGGCAGGAGAAGTCCGTGCAGGTTGCGGCTGCCGGGCGGGTGCCTTTCCCCGAGCGGCTTGCCTATATCGAAGCGGCGCCCCGGATGGCCCAGATGGCCCCCGAGGCCAAGGGGAGTTCGGAACCGGAGGAGATCGGGCAACCTCGCTATGTCGGGCGGAGGATCTCGCTGGACTTTCAGGCTGCCGATATCACCAACGTTCTCAGGTTGATTGCCGATGTGAGCGGGTTTAACATTGTCGTCGGCGAGGGGGTCAAGGCCAAGGTGACGCTGAAACTGGTCAGCGTGCCCTGGGATCAGGCCTTGGACATGCTGCTGAAGATGAACAATCTGGGGATGATTCGCGAAGGGAACATCGTCTGGATCGATACGCTGGCCAACATCGCCCGGCAACAGGACGAAGAAGCCAAGGCCAAGGAGTCGAAGATCAAGGCCGAGGATCTGGTCACCCGTGTGATTTACGTCCAAAATGTGCCGGCGACGGAGATCCGGACGACGCTCCAGCAATATTTGAGCCCGCGCGGGCAACTCAACTTGAACATAGCCAGCAACGCCTTGGTGATTCAGGACACCGAGTCGCGGGTTGCCGCCTTCACGCAGCTGGTGCGGGAGCTGGACCTGGAAGTGCCCCAGATCCAGATTGAGGCCCGGATCGTCCAGGCGGACACATCGTACGGCCGATCTCTCGGGGTCCAGTGGGGGTTCCAAAGCCTGTCGAATCTGTCGCAGAATCGCATCTCCAATTTTCGCGGCCAGGCCGGCAGCACCGACACGTTCGGCAATCAGACGGGGAATTTCCTGGTCAACCTGCCGGCATCGGTGAGCGGGTTGACGACGGTCCCGACGGCCGGCTTTACGTTCGGCAAGGCGGCTGCGGACGGGGCCTTGCTCGATTTGCGCTTGTCGGCCGGTGAGTCGCTGGGGTTGGTGAAAGTCATTGCCGCCCCCAAGATCACCACCCTCGACAAGCGGGATGCCAAGATCGAAACCGGAGAGGCCATCCCCTTCCAGACGACGTCTTTGCAGGGTACCCAGACCACCTTCGTGGATGCGCTGCTGTCCCTCCAGATTACGCCCCAGATCACGTCGCGGGACCCCAAGGAGGTCGGCAAACAGGTGCTCCTAA
>SCVQ01000286.1 GCA_004296865.1 Nitrospirota bacterium | reverse complement strand
GTGCGTGAGCGCCCGGCATCAGGCAAAGACAGGTGCCCTCCCAACGTCCGGCGACAGCGCGCACGGCCGGATGGATCAGTATCGAAACGAGCAGGGCCAGGGCAGGACTCAGGAGCAGGGGCAGGGCGATTTTCCCAGTGATGGCCGGCCAGATCAAACCGTGTCCGCCGAACGCGACCAGGCCCGCGCCCACGATCGCGCCCGTGAGCGCATGCGTCGTGGAAACGGGAAGGCCAAACCGCGAGGCGACCAAGACCCAGCCGATCGCGCCGATCAACACCGACAGGGCCAGTGCTGGCGGAGCTGTCAGGCCAAGCTCGATTAGCCCGCTACTGAAGGTCTTCACCATCGCGGTTGCGACCAGCGCGGCCGCGCAGGCACCAAACATCGTCCAAGACGTGCCCCAGAGGATGGCGGTCCGATAGTTGGTGATTCCACTCCCGACAAGGGTGGCGATGGCCTTGGAGACATCGTTGGTGCCGTTAGCAAAGGCCAGGGCCAGCACTAAAGGAAAGATGAGGAGGGACAGATCCATGGAAGCTCTAGGTCACCGCGCCGCCGCACGAGGAGCCGGCGCCGGCGGTGCAGCCGTAGCAGTGGTTGCCGGTGACGATGCGGCGGGTCTGGAACTGAGCAGGGTCGAAGTCACGGATATGCTGCGGCGCTCCGTGGTTGATCGGCAAATCCAGCATCTGATTGAAGTCACAGTCGTAGAGGGTCCCGTCCCAGCCCACCGAGAGGGTGTAGCGGCACATGACGCCGGAGGCCGCAGTCGGGTTGAAGGCGTTGACAAGCCGTTCCATGTAGCCCTCGTAGTTGCCCGATTCGACCAAGAACTCCAGGAACCGGCTGATCGGCATGTTCGTGATCGTGTAGAGATGGTTAAAGACCACCCCGTGGGACCGCTTCAACTCCCGGCGGAACTGGGCTTCGATCGCTTCCTGTTTCGGCGGGAGGAAGGCGCCGACAGGGTTATGGACAAGGTTCAGACTGAGGCCGCTTCCCTCCACGCCGTACCCGATCCGGTTCAGTAGTTGGAGGGCCTGGATGGATTTCTCGAAGACTCCGTCGCCGCGTTGCGCGTCGGTTTGGGAAGGCCGGTAGTAAGGGAGAGAGGCGATGATCTCCACGCGGTGTCGAGCCAAAAACTCGGCTAAATCTGATTGCGACGGTATCAACAGCACGGTCAGGTTGCAGCGGTCCATGACATGACGGCCTAAGTCCCGCGCCTGCTCGACCAGCCAGCGGAAGTGGGGATTCAACTCCGGCGCGCCGCCCGTGATGTCGAGGGTGGGAATGTCGGTCTGGGCCAGAGCCTTGATGCAGAGTTCGGTTGTCTCGCGCGACATGACTTCTTTCCGGTCCGGCCCTGCATCCACGTGGCAATGGCGGCAGGTCTGGTTGCAGAGCTTGCCGACATTGACTTGAAAGACGGTGATGCCGGTCGCATGGAGCGGGAACAAGCCCGCTGCGTCCAGGCGGGATTCGAACGGAGGGCAGGAGGGTGTGTCGGCCAGGATGCGCAGTTGTGCTTCGGCCGAGGCGAGGGGGTTGCTGCGAGCCAGTAAGCTCAGCGCCATGGTCACCTCAACAGCAGCTTCCCGTGGGATTGCAAGAGACTTCCGCCCCCGTCACGGGGACCGCGGCGCGGTTGATCACGGCAAAATGCGGGCGATAGGCCTCCGTCGCCAGCACCTTGAGCGTCTTCGAGCAGATCTCCAGCGGCATGCCTCGGAGGTACCGGTGCTGATCGTCGTCGCAGACTTCCAGGAACGGACCGGTGAATAGGGCGAAATGACCTTCCCAAACACAGGGGGCCTGGTCCGGCGTGATTGCAACGAGCCGCGGGTCGGACTGAGCCAGCGAGACCGGGGCCTCGGACAACAGGCAGAGGCCGTCGAACGGCGGGGTTGAGAGCAACTGAGCCGTCCTGGCATTGACCGCCTGCGGCACGCCGCGAAGGTAGACCTGCCCCAGTTCGTCCACCGCCCGGCTGAAGGGGCCGCGCAGCGTGGCGAAGCGAACGCCGTTGGGTTCCCCTGTCTCGGGGAGCTTGTAGCCGGTCAGGGTAAGCGACAGGAAATGAATGCTGTCGATGACCTGCCAGGGAATGAACTTGGCCTGATGAATGCCGACGAACCCTGCCTCGCGCAGGCCGTCCAGGTAGTCGCCGGCCTGCAGCGCGCCGGAGAGGCAGTTACCCCATTTTTCCGTGTCATGGATCAGATAATTCGGGACCGGCTGGTCCGACACGATGTCCGAGATCGTGAAGCGTCCGCCGGGCTTGATCACCCGCCACATTTCGCGGAAGACCTTCTGCTTGTCCGGCGCCAGGTTGATCACGCAGTTGGAGATGATGAGGTCGATACTGTTGTCCTCGACCGGCATGGTCTCCGCCATGCCCTTGCGAAACTCCACGTTGGAGGCCTTGTGTCCGAGGTTCTTCGCCACAAGCGGCGCGTTGCGTCTCGCAATGTCCAGCATCGCATCGGTCATGTCCAGCCCGACCACCCGGCCGGTTGGGCCGACCCGGCGGGAGGCCTCGAAACAATCGATCCCCCCACCGGAGCCGATGTCCAGCACGGTTTCGCCGGGGCGGACCGTCTCCAAGCCGGCCGGCGTGCCGCAGCCGTAGGAAATTTTCAGGACTTCCTCGGGAATGAACGATTTCAAATCCTCGAAGTTGTAGCCGGTGGGGCAGCACATCTGCTCCCCGGTGGTCGCGGCTCTGGCGTAGCGCTCGCTGACCTGCGAAGTAATCGTCTCGTCGGTCATGGTGTCCTCATTGCCTCACGAACGTTTCGAAAGGGCTCCGTTCATATAACCAGGTCATCCAAGCCCCGTCAACTCTCGTGCTGCGTGTGTTTTATTGAAAGAGACGAGGCGTGGATTCCCTATCGTCC
>SCVQ01000285.1 GCA_004296865.1 Nitrospirota bacterium | reverse complement strand
CCCATGTGAAGCGTGTCGCCAACCGCCTCGGCCTGGCTTCCAGCCAGGATCCGGAGAAAATCGAGGCCTCCTTGCAGTCATTGATCCCAAGACGACTCTGGACGGTCGGGTCACAGCGGCTCCTCTTGCACGGCCGCTACGTGTGCCTGGCGAGAAAACCGCAGTGCGATCGCTGCGCGGTCTACACGGACTGCGCGTGGGAGGGGAGGCGCCCGCGATGATCAGGAGCATGACCGGATATGGGCGGACCGAATCGGCCTGGGCGGGAGGCGCGGTGGCGGTGGAACTGCGGGCCGTCAACCATCGATTTTGCGAAGTCGTCACCCGACTGCCGAGAACGCTCTCGGGGCTGGAAGACGACTTGAAGCGGACGGTGCAGGGACGGTGTCAGCGCGGACGCATCGAGCTGTCCGTCTCGCTGACCGGCGTGGCGGAAGGGGAAAAGGCCCTGAGCCTTGACCGCTCCCTTGCTAAACAGTACTATCACCTGTTGCGCGACCTCCAGCGTGAGCTGCGCCTGGGGGGAACGGTCGATGTCGCGCTGCTGGCCGGCTTTCGGGACATCGTCACGGTCTCGGAGCAGCTGGCCATCACCCCGCGCTTGAAACAGCTCGTCAAGCGGCTCGCTGCCGGCGCCCTTGACGATCTTGACGCCATGCGGCGACGAGAGGGGCAGGCGCTGGCGCGCGATACCAAAGCCCGCCTGCGCCTCGTTCGCAAGGAAGCGCAGGCGATCGGCATCCGGGCGCCGCTGGTCGTCCGGGGGTATTTCGACCGGATGAAAGAACGGGTCGAGAAACTTGCGGGAACGGCTCCGATCGATCAGGGCCGTCTGAGTCAGGAATTGGCCCAGTATGCCGATCGGTGCGACCTGACCGAAGAATTGACCAGGCTGAACTCGCATCTCAGCCAGTTCGACGCAGCCTTGAAGAGCCGGGAGTCGGTGGGACGCACCATGGACTTCCTGCTCCAGGAAATGGGACGCGAGGTCAACACGATCGGCTCCAAGGGGAACGACGCGGAGATCGCGAGCCACGTGGTGCGCATCAAGAGCGAACTCGAAAAGATTCGGGAGCAGGTCCAGAACATCGAATGAGGCGGCCTCCCCATTGCACACGCAAGCGGTGCGATCGGCTATATGGCGATGCCAAAGGACGCGATGGAACGAAGAGGATTGTTATTCGTGGTGTCCGCCCCGTCGGGCGCCGGCAAGACCACCCTGTGCAAGGAAATCATTTCGGTGGTGCCCGGCCTCCGACACTCGATTTCTTATACCACCCGGAAGCCCCGCCCGGGCGAGGTGCATGGCCGGGAATACTGTTTCGTGGATGAGACCGAGTTCCAAGAGATGGTTCGGCGGAATGAATTCGCCGAATGGGCGCCCGTCTACGGGCATTTGTACGGCACGCCCAGGAACGCGCTGACCGACATGATGGAACAAGGCACCGATGTCCTGCTGGAAATCGACGCCCAGGGAGCGATGCAGATCAAGAAGAAATTCGAGGACGCCGTGTATATCTACATCATGCCGCCCTCGATCGAGGCCTTGCGGCAGCGCTTGCAGCGGCGCGGAGGGGACTCCCCGGAGGAGATTCAGCGCCGGCTCCAGAAGGCCCGCGAAGAAGTCTGGAGTTATCGCGAATACTTCTATATCGTCCGCAACGACGATGTGGCGCATGCCTTGAAGGAGTTGGAGGCGATCATCCTCGCGGAGCGCATCAAGACGAAACGCCTCGATATCGCCTGGCTGGAGGAAAACTTCATTCGGGACCGGGACGAGAAACAGGCGGACCGCGGAGGGTCCGTCACCACATAACCGTAGAGGAGAAAATCCGATGATCGATCTCTTGTCGTTGCTGCCAAAATCGAACCAAACGCGCTTTGATTCACGCTACCGGCTGGTCATCGTCGCGTCTCAACGTGCCAAGCATCTGATCCAAGGGGCGCGGCCGGTCGCCCCCGTGAGATTCACGAAGGAGACCACGATCGCGCTCGATGAAGTCCTCCACGAGCACATCGAGTTCCTGACGGGCAAGGAAGCGCGGCAAGCCATCAAGGAGTCCAAGCGAGGCAAGGACACCGAGGTCGAGCGGATGGTCATGACGGGCGCCGGGGAGGATGCCCGTGAGATCAAGAAGGAACTGAGCGTCTACATCGACGACTCCGCCAAGCCGGGAGAACCGGAAGGAGAGGCGTAAGCTTATCGCCATGACACCGGGCTCGACACAAACGTTGCTCGGCCGGAAGATTGTGCTGGGCGTCAGCGGCAGCATTGCGGCCTACAAGGCTGTGGGATTGCTCCGCCTTCTGGTACGGGAAGGGGCCGACGTGTCCGTCGTCATGACGGAGGCCGCCGCACGTTTCGTCGGCCCGCTGACCTTCGAAGTCCTGTCTCGACGCCCCGTCGCCACGGGCTTGTTTGCGGCGCGGCAGGAGATGCTGCACCTGACCTTGCCGGAATGGGCCGACGCAGTGGTCATTGCACCGGCCACCGCCAACCAGATCGCCAAATATGCCTTGGGCCTCGCGGACGATCTGCTCAGTGCCCTGGTGCTGAACACGTCCTGCCCGCTGATCCTGGCCCCGGCGATGGATGGCAACATGTGGGACCACCCGGCCGTCACCGCGCACCGAGAAGTCCTGCGCCAGCGTGGCGTGACGGTGCTCGAACCGGAAGAAGGCCCCCTGGCCTCCGGACGGGTGGGGAAAGGACGGTTGCCGGACGACGCCGTCATCCTCTCGGCGATCGAGCAGCGGCTGCTTCCGCGGCTAGACTGGCGCGGCCAGCGCGTGCTCGTGTCGGCAGGACCGACCCAGGAAGCCATCGACCCCGTGCGATTTATTTCCAACCGTTCATCCGGAAAGATGGGGTACGCGCTCGCGCAAGCGGCGCGCGAGCGGGGTGCGGACGTCACGCTGGTGAGCGGCCCCACTGCGCTCACCGTTCCGCCCGGCATCCACTATGTCCCGGTCTGCACGGCAGAAGAAATGGACAAAGCGTTGACCTCGCGCTTTGCCTGGTCAACGGTCCTCATCATGGCCGCCGCAGTGGCCGACTTCAGACCCGCGCAGGCCTCGTCCACGAAACTCAAGAAGCGCAAGGGAGCCCTGAACAAGCTGGACCTGGAGCCGACTCCCGATATCTTGGAACGCCTGAGTCAGCGACGGACCAGCCAGACCCTGGTCGGCTTCGCAGCCGAGACCGAAGCCGTCGTGCCGCAGGCAAAGGACAAGTTGGCGCGCAAGGGACTGGACCTGATCGTGGGGAACAACGTGCTGGCCGAGGGGTCCGGCTTCGGATCCGACACCAATGAGGCCGTGCTCGTGGATCGTGAGGGTGGCGTGACCGAACTGGGCTTGCTGCCCAAGCGGGTGCTGGCCGATCGCATTTTGGACGTTATTTTGACCTTGGCCCCCGCGACAAAAAGATCGGCCACGGCAAAGAAGCCGCCGGTTGCAGGGAACAAGGGCTGACATCCCTCGCTGCCACTAACACCATGAGACCGCGGTGCGCTCCGACGGTGCAGCCCGGTATTCTATTTACTACCTACCATGAGCCTGTTACAATACACACTTCTTCGCTCAACCTGGAACTGGTTTGATCCGGAGATGGCGTCCCGGCGGATGGAGGGATATGAAGCGGGTTCTGGTCTTACATGGCCCCAACCTGAATTTGTTGGGCCGGCGTGAAACGTCCCTATACGGGACCGCATCGCTCAAAGCGATCAATGCGGGCATCGCCAAGCTGGCCAAACAAGAACGGATCAAGGTTGAGACCAGACAATCCAATCTTGAGGGTGAACTGGTCACCTGGATACAGGAAGCCGAGGGTCGGTTTGATGCGATCGTCATCAATCCCGCCGGCTATACGCATACCAGCGTGGCGATCCGCGACGCCCTTGCAGCCGTGGCTATTCCGACCGTGGAAGTGCACTTGACGAATATCTACAAGCGCGAAGCATTCAGACACCGGTCCTATGTGGCCGACGTGGCGATCGGACAGATCTCGGGTTTTGGGCCGACGGGCTACCTGCTTGCCATCAGAGCGGCCATCGACCACCTGAAGACTGCCCGCCCCACCGCAACACGATGACCCATCGGTAACGCGCAGGCCCGAGCGGCAGAAGGAGACACGCATTCGTGATTTCGACGGCAGATTTTCGCAATGGGGTTCGACTCGAGATCGAAGGCTCGCCCTACTACATCGTGGAATTCCAACACGTCAAGCCGGGCAAAGGCGGGGCCTTCGTGCGGACCAAACTGAAAAGCTACAAGACCGGCAACATCCTCGACCGCACCTTTCGGTCCGGGGAACGATTCAAAGAACCGGCCCTGGAAGAACGGGAGATGCAGTTTCTCTATGCGGCCGGCGACACCTACACCTTCATGGACACCGACACCTTCGAGCAGTTCACCTATGAAAAGAAGCAACTGGGCGAGAATGCCGATCTGCTCAAGGAAAATATGATCTCGAAAATTCTGGTGTTCGAGCATCAACCGATCGCCGTGGAACTGCCGAATTTCATCGAACTCAAGGTGGTGGATGCGGAGCCTGGCGTCAGAGGCGACACGGCGTCCGGAGGAACCAAACCGGCCGTGGTGGAGACGGGCGCCATAATCAAGGTGCCGCTGTACCTGGAAGTCGGCGAAATCATCAAGATCGATACCCGAACCCGAGAATACGTGGAGCGCGTCAGGTGAGCACAGCCCGCAAGCGTCCCAGCCCGAAGAAACCCCGCCGCCGCCCAGCCACCGCATCGACGCCGCGCGTCGGCTCGAACGGTCTGAGCGGCGATCTCCGCGCCGACATTCCGCAACTGGTGGAGTTGCTGAAGCGGCACAGCCTCGCCGAGCTGGAATGGGAATGCGAAGGATTCCGCATCCGGCTGCGACGGGAAGGGAGCCCGGGCCCCACCGTGGTCGCCATGGACAGCGCCTCCGCCGCTACAGAGATTCAGACAGAGCCCAGGGCGCTCACGACCTCAGGCGATACCTCCGGGAAAATGACCATCACGTCCCCCATCGTCGGCACCTTTTACCGCTCCCCCTCCCCGGACGCCGATGCCTACGTAGAAGAGGGCGACTTCGTGAAAAAAGGGCAGGTCTTGTGCATTGTCGAAGCCATGAAGTTGATGAACGAGATCGAGTCGGAGATGGACGGTCGGATCGTCAAAATCCTGGCCGAAAGCACCAAGCCCGTGGAATACGGCCAGCCGTTGTTTTTGATCGAGCCAGAATCCGCGGCCTGATCATCCCCCATGCAGGAGTCCGCCGGTGTTCAAGAAGGTTCTGATCGCTAATCGCGGGGAGATCGCTCTCCGGGTCATCCGAGCCTGCAAAGAGCTCGGCATCAAGACCGTCGCGATCCACTCCGACGTGGACGCACAGTCCCTGCACGTCCGCACGGCGGATGAACATGTCTGCGTCGGCCCGGCCGAGAGTGCCCTCAGCTACCGGAACATCCCCAACGTGATGAGCGCCGCCGAAATCACCGGCGCGGATGCCATCCACCCGGGCTACGGCTTTTTGGCCGAAAACGCCCATTTTGCAGAGGTCTGTGAATCCGTCGGCATCAAATTCATCGGCCCGACTTCCGAGAACATCGCGGCGATGGGGGACAAGTCCAAAGCACGGGAACTCATGATCCGGCGCGGCATCCCGGTCCTGCCGGGCAGCCAGGGTGAGTTGCGGAGCGAGAGCGACGCCCTGGAAGCCGCACGCAAAATCGGGTTCCCTGTCATCATCAAAGCCTCCGCCGGCGGGGGAGGGCGAGGCATGCGGGTGGTCAACAAAGAGGACGAACTCTTCCGGGCCTTCCAAGCCGCCCAGGCCGAAGCGAAATCCACCTTCGGACACGAAGGGGTCTATTTGGAACGTTATTTTATCGAGCCGCGCCACATCGAAGTCCAGGTGCTGGCCGACGAGCGCGGCCGAGTCGTCTTCCTGGGCGAGCGAGACTGCTCCATCCAACGTCGCTATCAAAAGCTGGTGGAAGAGACTCCTTCGCCGGCCGTGGATGAACGGCTGAGGCGGGAAATCGGGCGGGTGGCGGTCGAGGCGGTCAAGGCCGCCCATTACCGCAATGCGGGCACGGTCGAGTTCTTACTGGACAAGGATCAGAACTTTTACTTCATGGAAGTAAACGCCCGAATCCAGGTCGAGCACCCGGTGACGGAAATGGTCACGGGCATCGATCTCATCAAAGAACAGATCCGCATCGCCGCCGGCCTCCCGCTGGCTTTCCGTCAACAGGACATCCGGATCACGGGGCACAGTTTCGAATGCCGGGTCAACGCCGAATGTCCGGACAAATTCACCCCCTGCCCGGGCCTGATCACACGCTACCATCAGCCCGGCGGGTTCGGCGTGCGCGTGGATTCGGCCATGGAGTCGAACAACCTTGTGGTGCCGCACTACGATTCGCTGATCGCCAAGCTGATCACGCACGGACAAAATCGCGAAGAGGCGATGGCCCGTATGAGACGCGCCCTCGACGAATTCGTGATCGAGGGGATCAAAACCACCATCCCGCTCCACCGCCGTATTTTCAACGATGCGGAATTTCAAAAAGGCCGGGTCTCGACCGGCTTTCTCGAGCGCTTTCTGGCCAACCACGCAGCTTGAGACCGGTGCCGCTCCACGCCAACCGACAGGCTTTCCTCAACGGTCTCTACGTCATCCTGGACCGGCAGGCTGCCCAAGGACGTCCGCTGGCAGACGTGCTGACAGCAGCGGCCGAAGCCGGCGCCCGGCTGTTTCAATACCGAGACAAGACGGCTACGGCAGCCGAGGCCTACCGCCAGGCCCTTCGGCTCCGCCAAACGGCGGCCGATCGTGGGGCAATTTTTCTGGTCAATGACCGATGCGATTTGGCGCTGGCGGTCGAAGCCGATGGAGTCCATCTCGGCCAGGATGACCTGCCGCTGGTTTTGGCCAGGACGATTCTGGGTCCGGAGAAAATCATCGGCCTGTCGACTCATTGCGAGGCTGACGTGACCGACGCGACGGCAGAGGGGGCGGACTACATCGGGTTTGGGCCGATCTTCCCGACCGGCAGCAAACCCGACCACGAACCGATCGCCGGGATCGAAGGTCTGCGTCGGATTCGCTCCCTGACACACCTACCGGTCTTCGCCATCGGCGGTCTGACCGCCGATCGTGTGCACGCCGTGACCCAAGCCGGCGCCGACGGGGTCGCCGTCATCTCCGCAATCGTCGGAGCCCCGGATGTTGCCGCAGCGGTCCGTGCCTTCATGGCCCGATTGCCCTAACCAGACCAACCAGTTCATGCATGGCCGGGTCGTCAGCGATGCGGCCGACCCCTCGTTCCCAC
>SCVQ01000284.1 GCA_004296865.1 Nitrospirota bacterium | reverse complement strand
GTGACCTTGGCCGAAGCCCCTAGCTATGGACGGCCGGTGTTGCTATACAACGCCGCATCGGCCGGAGCCCAGGCTTACCTCGAACTAGCAAAGGAGTTTCTCAACCATGGAGAAAAGAGCGCTCGGTAAGGGCCTGGACGCATTGTTGCCATCGAGCGGACCGAAGCCCATTCCTGGCCAAGGCGCCGGCGACGTGCAGCAACTCGAAATCCAGCATATCACTCCAAACCGTTATCAACCTCGAAAAGAATTTGCAGAACCTGCCCTTGTTGAATTGTCTGAATCTATCAAACAAAACGGGCTCTTACAGCCAATTCTCGTTCGTCGAAAAGGTGATGGGATATTTGAACTCATCGCCGGGGAGCGTCGTCTCCGAGCAGCGAAGATAGCCGGCCTCCAGACCATCCCAGCCATTGTTCGAAACTCAAGCGATGAGCAGGCCATGGAGTTTGCGCTCGTGGAAAACCTGCAACGCAAAGATCTGAACCCGATGGAAGCCGCCCGCGCCTATCATCGCCTTTTGAATGAGTTCGGCTTTACGCAGGACACCGTGGCGCAGCGAATCGGAAAAGATCGCTCCTCTGTTGCCAACATTGTGAGGCTCATTAATTTACCCAACGAGATCCAGCAGCTCATAGAGTCTGGGCATCTGACAACAGGCCATGCAAAGGTGCTCCTTGGTCTGACGAAGGTAGACGCGCAAATTAAATTTGCTCGGCAGATCGCAGAAGCTCAACTTTCTGTTCGCCAAGCCGAAAAGATTGTCGTGGGTCATTCGCGTTCCGTAAAGAGCCCCCGCGGAGCGCGTCACCCCAAACCATATCCGGACCTGGAAGAAAAGCTGCAGCGGCGCCTTGGAACCAGGGTCAGCATCATCAAAAGTCGGAGCGGTGGCAAGATCATCCTCGATTATTTTACGCCCGCCGAGCTGGATCGCTTGGTCGAGCGGTTGCTGGAATAAGAGAATTCCTTGCCTTACTCCGGGACATCCATTATGCTTTTTACTACGCGCTCAAACCTGGACTAACTGTCGTCAACCGTTTTACTGCCCGAACAAAGAGGAGGTTCTGTCATGGCGTGGATCAAGGACAAATCGGACGTGAAGAGCACCGGTACCGCCGGCGAGGCCGGGGTGGAAGAGGATGGTCAGGAGTCCCCGAATACCGGAGTTGAAAACGCGGACAACGTCATCGCCTTTGTGGGGCGAGGGGTCGAGTTCAAAGGCGTCATCAGCTACAACGGGACGGTTCGCATCGACGGCCAACTGGACGGCGAGATCCACACGGAAGGTATTCTCCTGGTCGGGGAAGATGCGGTGATCACCGCCAAGGTGAGCGCGGGGACGATCGTTAGCAAGGGAAAGATCACCGGCGACATCGTGGCAAAGGAAAAGATCCGGCTGCTGTCTCCGGCGGTCCTGAACGGTTCCGTGAAGACCCCGATGCTATCCATGGAGGAAGGGGTGCTGTTCAATGGCAACATCGAGATGGCTCGTGCGGATGTCCGCGAGCTCCCGCGTGCCATCAGCTCGCCGATCAGCAATATTAAGCGCGTCTCGGGCTAACTAGAGGGACCTGCTCAGAGGCCCACCCCGCTATCCGGAGCCTGTCGCCAAGACGGCTCGGGCAGCGGGGGATGGCACCGTGGTCCGCAGGCAAGGCCGTGCAGCCGATCGTTCATCGCCTTGCGGATCCAACGCCGGAGGAGGAACCTATGTGGGGGCTCAACGGAAAAAAGAAAAACGGCCTGGTCGATGAAGAAAACTTCACCTTCCTCGGGAAGGGCGTCGACTTCAAAGGCGTGGTCAATTTCGATGGGACTGTCCGGATCGACGGTCGCCTGGAAGGTGAAATCCATACCAAAGGCACCTTGATCGTCGGAGAGCACGCGGTCATCAAGGGCCTCGTCACCACGGGGACTCTGATCACGAGCGGCAAGATCCAGGGGAACATCACCGCCCTTGAAAAAGTGCAGATTCTCAAGCCGGGCATCTTGATCGGCGATATCCATTCACCGTCCTTTTCCATGGAAGAAGGGGCCCATTTCCACGGCATGTGCGACATGGGCGCCAACAAAGGGGCGGACCAAGAGCGCCAGGATCGCGAGAACGTGCATGACCTGGCGGCCCACAGGGGAAAAGTTCGCGTCCAAGACCTTCAGCCATGAGCGTTGACTCCCATCCCCGCCCATGACCAAGCCGACGGTTGTCCTTGGGATGAGCGGCGGCGTCGATAGCTCCGTCGCCGCCGCCATCCTGGTCGAGCAGGGTTTCGACGTCCGCGGCGTCACCCTCCAAGTCTGGGAACCGGAGGATGAGTCGGCCGCTGTGTCCAAGCGCTGGCAGGAACGGGGCTGCTGCAAGGTCGGCCTCGCCCGATATGTCGCCAAACGGCTGGGCATCCCGCACGAAGTCATCGACACCAGAGCGCCCTTCCAAGCAGGAGTCATCGACGATTTCCTCACCGGGTACCTGGCCGGCACGACCCCAAATCCCTGTGTCCGTTGCAACGAACGCGTCAAGCTCCGCTCCCTCTATCATCTTGCCGAAGAGCGGGGCGCGGACTTCGTGGCGACCGGCCACTATGCCAGGATCATGGACCGGAATGGCCGCCCCAGCCTGCACCGAGCCTGCGACCCCCGTAAGGACCAAAGCTATTTCCTCTACCGGCTGAGCCCTGACTGGCTTCCCAAGCTGCTGTTCCCCGTTGGAGCGATGCAAAAGGCCGAGGTCTGGGCCAGGGCTGAATCGCTGGACTTGCCGGCCGAGGAACTACGGGAAAGCCAGGAGATCTGTTTCGTATCGCAGGGCGACTATCGGACCTTTATCGAAGCCGCGGCGCCGGAGTCGAAGCGGCCGGGGAATTTTGTGGATCACGACGGGAATGTGCTCGGCCGGCACGAGGGCATTGCCTACTACACACCGGGCCAACGCCGCGGCCTGGGCATTGCGATGGGCCAACGCCTGTACGTCCAACGCGTAGTCCCGGAAACCCAGACTGTCGTCCTGGGGTCCGAGGACAGCCTCTTCGCGTCGGGCTGCACGGTGACAGACCTCAACCTCTTCGATGCGTCGATCCTGGCCGCGCCCGTGCAGACCGACGTCAAGGTCCGCTATGCCACGCCGGCCTCGCCGGCCACGTTGCAGCCTCAGCCAGACGGAACCCTGCACATCCGCTTTCTCACCCCTCAACGGGCCCTCAGCCCCGGCCAATCCGCCGTGTTTTACGATGGCGATCGGGTGCTGGGAGGCGGGATCATCCAGCCTCAATAGCGAAAAAGTCCTCAAGCCTGAAAGTCGGCAAGTCATCAAGTCCCCAATGCCGGACGTTCGACTTTCAGACTTTCTCGACTTTCAGACTCTGAGTTCTTGACAGGCCCCTCCGCCGAATGCTAGGTTGGCGCGTTTTTCTCGTGCCCACCGCACGAAAGTTTTCCCTGTTCATCGCGGACTTCGCCGGTATTGACTGTGATCAAGAGTTCTGTTGCCCGCCGCTACGCCAAGGCTCTGTTTGAGCTGCTCGATACCGACCGCATTGCACCAACGCGGGCCGGCTTGATCGGCCTGGGACAGGCTTTGTCGGATTCGGCTCAGCTCAAGCACGTCCTCGCGTCGCCGGCCTTCGGCGTGGAGGAAAAACAGGCCGTCCTCTCGGCAATCAGCCGGAAGCTCGGCTGTCCGCCCGTCGTCGATGGTTTCCTGGGCCAACTGGTCAAGAAGAACCGCGCCGGATACCTTCCGGACATCGCCGACGCCTTCGCCGCGCTGGCGGATCAGGCCAAGGGCACGCAGGCGGTGTCGGTCACGTCGGCCGCAGACTTAGGGACAGCCGAGCAGGATCGGCTGCGCCTGCGCCTGCGCGAACTCCTCCGGCACGACGTCGTCCTCACCTTCCACACCGAACCGAATCTTCTCTCCGGCTTGCAGATTCGCATCGGCAGCACGGCCTTCGACAGCAGCATCCGGGGCCGGCTCACGGCGATGGAAAGCCTTCTGACCAAAGAGTAGCTCAAGAGGAGTACCCATGCAGATCAAGGCTGACGAGATCAGTTCGATCATCAAAGAAAAGATCAAGGGCTTCGACAAACAGGTCGATGTCAACGAAATGGGCTCCGTCATCCAGGTCGGCGACGGCATCGCCAAGATCTACGGGCTGAACGGGGCGATGGCCGGCGAGATGCTCGAGTTTCCCGGCAACCTCTTCGGCATCGCGCTGAACCTCGAAGAAGACAACGTCGGCGCCGTGCTGATGGGCAGCGATGTCGGCATCAAGGAAGGCGATCCGGTCAAGCGCACCGGCCGCATCGCGGAAATTCCCGTGGGCGAAGCCCTGGTGGGTCGCGTGGTCAACGCCATCGGTCAGCCGATCGATGGCAAGGGGCCGATCAAGTCCACGCAAACGTCCCGCATCGAAGTCGTCGCCCCGGGCGTGATCACCCGGCAATCCGTCCGTGAGCCGCTGCAGACGGGCATCAAGGCCATCGACGCGATGATTCCGATCGGCCGCGGCCAGCGCGAGTTGATCATCGGCGACCGGCAGACGGGCAAGACCGCCATCGCCGTGGACACGATCATCAACCAAAAGGGCCTCGGCGTCTTCTGCATCTATGTCGCCATCGGCCAGAAGCGCTCCACCGTGGCGCGCGTCGTCAAGACGCTCGAGGAAAGCCATGCGATGGAGTACAGCATGGTCGTGTCGGCCACGGCCAGCGATGCCGCGCCGATGCAGTTTCTGGCGCCCTTCGCCGGCGCCGCCATCGGCGAATACTTCCGGGACAACGGGAAACATGCCCTCATCGTCTATGACGACCTGTCCAAGCACGCCGTGGCCTACCGTGAGCTTTCCTTGCTGCTCCGCCGGCCGCCGGGCCGTGAAGCCTACCCCGGCGACGTGTTCTATCTGCACTCGCGCCTGCTGGAGCGGGCCGCGAAGCTCAGCGAGACACTCGGCGGCGGGAGCCTCACCGCGCTCCCGATCATTGAAACGCAAGCCGGCGACGTCTCGGCGTATATTCCGACCAACGTCATTTCGATCACCGACGGGCAGATCTATCTCGGCAGCGACCTCTTCTATTCCGGGATTCGCCCCGCGATCAACGTCGGCCTCTCGGTCTCCCGCGTCGGCGGTTCCGCGCAAATCAAGACCATGAAGCAGGTGGCCGGCACGTTGCGGTTGGACCTGGCCCAGTACCGTGAGATGGCGGCCTTCTCGCAGTTCGGCAGCGAACTCGACAAGGCCACCCAGATGCAGCTGGCGCGCGGCGTCCGGATGGTGGAGTTGCTCAAGCAGGGGCAATACAAGCCCATGCCGGTGGCGGATCAAGTGTTGTCGATTTATGCCGGCGTCAACGGATTCCTCGACGATGTCGCCGTCGACAAAGTGCGGCAGTTCGAAGAAGACCTGCTCCACTACGTCACGCAGCACCATCCGGAGCTCAGGAAAGAAATTACCAGCATCGGCAAAATCGACGACAAGGTCGGCGGCCGGCTAAAAGAGATTATCACGACGTTTAAACGGACGATGGGCTACGGCGCCAAGTAGCTGCCAGCAAAGAGCTGATGGCTAATGGCATATAGCTAAAACAGAATATCGAGCAATGCCTAGTCTCCAATCATTGCGCCGCAAAATCGCGGCGTTCAAGAACACGCAGAAGATCACCAAGGCCATGAAAATGGTGGCGGCGGCGAAGCTCAAGCGCTCGCAGGACCGCATCCTGGCTGCGCGCCCTTACGCCCTCAAGATGCGCGGCGTGCTCGGGAACCTCAGCCAGCGCGTGAATCGAGCCTCACACCCCTTACTGCAGAAGCGCCCGGGCAAGAAAATCGAAGTGCTCGTCATCACGAGCGATCGCGGGCTCTGCGGCGGGTTCAACGGCAACATCGTGCGAAAGAGCGCGGAGTTTCTGCGGCAATGCGAGGCGCGCGGGGTCCAGGTCACCCTCAGCATCGTCGGACGCAAAGGCCGGGATTACTTCCGCCGCCGCCCCTGGCCCATTCGGCAGGAATGGACC
>SCVQ01000283.1 GCA_004296865.1 Nitrospirota bacterium | reverse complement strand
AAAGACCTCAGTATGAAGCCGCCGCCGTATTTCCTCGGGGTCTGCGCACTCGAGAAATAATTCGACGGCCTCTTTTAGATTCGCGGTAGCTTCTTCTACGGTAGTCCCCTGGCTAGCCACATCCAATTCCGGGCAGAGAGCCACGTACCCGTCGCCTTCTTTCTCCACAATCGCTGTGTAATTATTAATTGCCATGAGACGGTCTCCTCCACGCCCCGTTGTAGCTTGTAGGTCTACAGGTCTAGTCGGGTAACATTATAGCCTAGCTATGAAGGGAAGCCTAGCAAGATTGGACAACGCCCTCAAAGGATGACAGCCACGTTGCTGTGGAATGTGTATGACCTTTAGTTTGAAAACCCAACGCAACAGCTGTGCTAAATTTGTGCTAAAAAATTGTGAAAAGGACTCTAACAGGTAGAACAAACTGAACTAGCCGGACACCTCCTAATACACTGAAACCTTGCATAAAAGCGGTCGACCAGACGCAAGATCATGGACTTAGTAAAAACCCCATTTAGCCATCTCATAACCCAAAGGTCAGAGGTTCAAATCCTCTCCCCGCAACCACCCTTCTCTTCCTCGGATCGCTACCTTCCAACTGCTGCGTACGAACCCCTGCTGGGGAAGGGGTAAGATTGTTCTTTTTGATGCACGGTGCGGGTGCGAGTCAGAAGAAGATGCGCTTGCTGAACGGTGTTGCTCGACGAAGAAGCAATCCTGCTTTCAGGGAGGCGGATCGTGTTCGTCCGGTTACGCCGAAGCCTTGAACTGTTTTTGAATCAACTGTTCCAGACGCCGCTTCTCGTCCGGCTGCACGAGGATGAATTTGACGGCAAATTCCCGCCGGCTGGCCTGCACAACCGCCGCCAGGTCGATGGTGATGGGAGTCTGTTCGTCGGGCGTGTGGAGGTACAGCGCCACGTGAGTTCCCTGCGCCACGGTCGTCGGACTTTCCACCGCACAGCCACTTACGGAGATGTTGTACAACGTGCCGTCCTTCAGCCCGTCAAAATCGTGGGAGGAAAACGACACGCGCATGGTCGTCTGAACGCGGGGATGCGAGCGTAATTCCATCGGAGCCTCATGGTTGTGAGGGGTTGGAACAGTCCGCGCACAACGGTACTGCGGCCAGCTTATCACCGCAGTCTCAATCCGACAACTCCAATGAGCAATCCGTACACAACGTGACCACCAATGAAGCCAGGTCCGCCGGGGCCTCGGTTGAACCCGGCGCAGCGGCCAGGTACAGTAGGTGCGCGTAAGTAACCGCAAGAGGGGCCGCGTGATGAACTACCGCCGGTTGGGCAAAACGGGATTCCAGGTCTCCGAAGTCGGGTTCGGGGCCTGGGGAATCGGGGGCAGCATGTGGATGGGGGCGCAGGACGATGAGTCGATCGCTGCACTCCACGCCGCGATCGATGCGGGCGTCAACTTCATCGACACGGCCCTCGTCTATGGCGATGGGCACAGCGAAACTCTTGTCGGCCAAGTGGTCCGCTCACGGCCGGAACGGATCTACATCGCCACGAAAGTCCCGCCGAAGAACGAGCATTGGCCAGCCCTGCCTGGCGACCGCATCGCGGACACCTTCCCATCCGCCTACATCGTGGACTGCACCGAGCAGAGCCTGCGCAACCTCAAGCTGGACTGTATCGACCTCCAGCAGCTGCATGTCTGGCGGGATGAATGGATAGAAGACCAAGGCTGGATCGAGACCTTGCGAACGCTCAAGGCTCAGGGCAAGGTCCGGGCGATCGGTGTCTCGATCAACGACCACGAACCGGATTCGGCCCTCCGACTGGTTGAGAGCGGGGTCATCGACACGGTCCAGGTCATTTACAACATCTTTGACCAGGCTCCGGCTGAGCGGCTTCTGCCCGCCTGCCTCCGGCATGATGTGGGGGTCCTGGCTCGCTGCCCCTACGATGAAGGAGGCCTGACCGGTGTAATCGGGCCTGATACGACCTTCCCGGAGGGAGATTGGCGACATCACTACTTCAAGGGGGACCGCAAAGCGCAGGTTGCCGCCCATGTGGCTCCGCTGAAACAGCTCCTTGGCCCTGAAGCCAACACGCTGCCGGAACTGGCGCTGCGGTTCTGTCTGGCCCACCCGGCTGTGAGCACAGTCATCCCCGGCATGAGGAGGCGGAAGCACGTGCAGGCGAACTGTTCCGTCTCGGATGGGCGGAAGTTGAGCGACGGTCTGATGAAAGACCTTTCGCGCCACGCGTGGCAGAGGAACTTTTACGATTGAGGACGAGTACGAAAGGAAGCAAGACCGATGGCCGCTTTACAGGTTGGTGATAAAGCCCCTGATTTCACCTTGCCGGATGAGACCGGCCGGTCGGTGTCGCTGCGCGAGCTGCGCGGCAAACAAGTGGTCCTCTATTTCTATCCAAAGGACGACACCCCTGGCTGCACGGTCGAGGCCTGCGGATTTCGGGATTCCATATC
>SCVQ01000282.1 GCA_004296865.1 Nitrospirota bacterium | reverse complement strand
TGAGTGGCGCGGGTATCAACGATAAGGATCTCACCATCAATGCCTGGGCAACCAGAAACTGGATCGGCTATACCTGGTATCAACATGCGATGAAGCCACGTCTGGCGGCCTCCTTCGACTATGCCTCAGGCGACGGCAATGCCAACTGCACTGGGGTAAACGGTGGTGCTGGCCAAGCCGGGACTACGTGTAAGACGTCCAATACCTTCGAGAACTTCTACCCGACGAACCACATCCACATGGGTTACATGGATGTGATGGCCTGGAAGAACATGTGGGCGCCGGGAGGAAACTTCCAGATCCGCCCGACCTCGAAGGACCACTTCGAAGTCTGGTACAACTCCTTCCACCTGGCCAATGCCAGGGACAATTGGTACCGCGGCTCACAAGGCGTGTATATGTGGTCGCAGGTCGGCAATACCAAGAGTCACATTGGCGAGGAGGTGGACTTTACCTGGACGCGCCTCTTTGCTGATGGCAAAGTCGGCTTGCAGGGGACCTATGGGTACCTCTGGGCTGGAGACTACATCCAGCAGAACCTGGGGAACGGGATGCACGCGAACCAGGAGTGGGCCTACGTCTCGCTCTGGATGAACTTCTAAGAGACGAGCCACGTAGTAGTTGAAGAATCCCCGCCTGGGCAGAAAGCCCAGGCGGGGATTCTTTTTTTCCGCACTGTGCTTCTTGACGTGACAGTGGCTTGCTTGCGACTTCCTCCTTCTCTATACTGCACCACGGCCATGTCTAATACCTTCGCTCCGCAAGATTCTCGATCCCTTCAAGACTTGGTGCAACAGCTTCACGACCGGTTCGGCTTTGAACAGTTCCGGACAGGACAGCGTGCGATCATTGATGCGGTGCTGGCGGGACAGGATGTCCTGGCGGTGATGCCGACGGGGCAGGGCAAGTCCCTCTGCTTTCAACTGCCGGCCACGCTGACCCCCGGCCTCACCCTCGTGATCGCTCCGCTGATCGCCTTGATGAAGGATCAGGTGGACGCGCTCCGTTCCCGTGGCATTGCCGCGTCGGCTTTCCATTCCGGTCTCGTGGATCGCGAGCGGGACCAGGTCATTCAGGACATCAAGCTGGGACGACTGAAGCTGCTCTACCTGGCGCCGGAGCGGATTCAGCAGGAGTGGTTTGTGCGGCTGTTGCGGTCGTCCGGCGTGTCGAGACTCGTGGTCGATGAGGCGCATTGCATCTCGCACTGGGGCCATGATTTCCGCCCCGATTACCTGCGCCTCGGCGATCTGCGACACCGGCTCGGATCGCCTCCCTGCCTGGCCTTGACCGCCACGGCGACGACGAAAGTCCAGGACGATGTCTGCGAGAAGCTGGAACTGCGTCGGCCGCTCCGTGTCGTCACGGGATTCCGCCGGTCCAACCTGCATTTCTCGGTCGAGCACTGCGCCTCGCTTATCGAAAAACGACGCGCCTTGGCGGCGCTCTTACAGGCGAATGCATCCGGCAGCGCGCTCATCTACTGTGCAACTAGGCGGCATGTGGAAGAAGTCGCGGCCTTTCTTAGAACTGATGGCCGAGAGCCGAGCGCTCAGCCATTTTCTACTATCGGGTACTACCACGCCGGCTTGGCGGACGAGCTGCGCGCGACGGTGCAGGAGAAGTTTCTCGGCGGGCAGATTCAGACCCTGGTGGCCACGAATGCCTTCGGCATGGGCATCGACAAGCCGGACGTGCGCCTGGTGGTCCATTACGATGTGCCGGGCAGCGTGGAAGCCTATTATCAGGAGGCCGGGAGGGCCGGGCGAGACGGGGCATCGGCGCGCTGTGCCTTACTGTTCCAGCAGCGCGACGTGAGCACGCAGGAGTATTTTATCCAGCAATCGGAACAAACAGTGGGGCAAGCGGCGGCGCAAGTGGAGGGAGCCGATCGGGCTTCCGCGTTGCGCGACCTGCTCAGGCAGATCGTGGCCTATGCCCAGGCGCAGACCTGCCGGCAGGTGGTCCTGCTGCAGTATTTCGGCGATGTGGAGGAAATGTCTCTCGGTCCCTGCGGACAATGCGACC
>SCVQ01000281.1 GCA_004296865.1 Nitrospirota bacterium | reverse complement strand
CCAGAGAGAGGATGTTGCACCATGGGTACGGAAGTCGATCTCAGCGTCGGATACATTGAAACCTTTGCCGGGAACGGGAAGGCCAGGAGTACCGGAGACGGCAAGCGGGCAACCAAGGCCGGGATTCCGCTGCCGCATCACCTTGTGGTGGATAAAGAGGAACGGTATCTCTATTTCGCGGAATCCGGGTCGGACCGCATCCGACGGGTGGATTTAAAGGCGGGCACGCTCCACAATTACGCGGGGATCGGCGAAACCTGCTATAGCGGGGATTCCGGACCCTGCAGTGAGGCGGGCCTGTACCTTCCGCTCGGCGTGGCCTGCGATTCGCGCAACGACCTCTACGTTTGCGATTCGGGCAGCAATCGGATTCGCAAGATCGATCACGAGACCGGCATCATTACCACCGTGGTCGGGACGGGACAGTTCGGCTTCAACGGGGATGGGCCGGCCCTGGAGATCAATCTCACCTACCCCGCCGCCATCGTGTTCGATCAGGACGATGTCCTCTACATCGCGGATACGCAAGCCCATCGGGTCCGTCGCTTCGACCCGAGGACGGGGCTGGTCACCACGATCGCCGGCACGTGGTCGGCCGAGGATGATGCCCGCGAGCAGCCGCTGGTCGCGCGGAACCTCGTGGTGCTCTCGGGCGATTCCATCGGCATCGATTTCAGCGACGATCATGGATGGTTGCGGCCGGAATGCTCCGACGGGCTGGACCTGTCGCTCTACTTGGACGACGGGCGGTCTGCGCTGGAGGCGAGGCTGTACGACTTGGTCGGTATGGCCGTGGACAGCCATGGGCACGTGTACGTCGTGGACAAGGGAAGCAACCGCGTCAGGAAAATCGACCGGCACACGGGGATCATCTCCACCGCGGCCGGCGTCTGCCGGTACGGCTACGACGGCGACGACAAGCCGGCGGTACAGGCGATGCTCCATGCGCCGGAAGGGGTGGTCTTCGACCCCCGGGACAATCTCTATGTCTCGGACACGATGAACCACCGGGTCAGGAAAATCGACGCCAAGACCGGAATCATCTCGACCGTGGCGGGGAACGGCGACAGCGGCTACGAGGATAAGAATATGGGTGGGTGCGGCATGGCCCGGTTCGTCGCGAAGGAAGACGCCGGCCAACTCAAGCATGGCGACGGCCTGCTGGCGGTGGAGGCCGTGGTGAATGCACCGGTCGGAATGACCTTCGACTCGCAAGGGTCGCTGTACATTTGCGAGCGTGGTGAAAACAAGATCAGGCGTGCGAAAGTGTGGTGACCCTCTCAGCCGGCTAGCTTGCCGCCGGCGGACGGTGGGCCCGACATTCCGCAAATGATTTGGCTTGGAGAGACGGGGCTTCGGGATGGCGCGATTCGAGCGGATGCGTGTACGGTCTCATTCCCGTATCGCGGTTTTTGCCGGTCTGTTCGTCGGGGCGCTGGTTCTTGGGTGGCTGGGCATTCCCATCGTCAGCTCTGAAGGGATGTTCATCCGGTCTCACCGCATTGTCGGTGAGATCCCCGCCGCGCCGGAAGATCCTGCCTGGGACGCAATCCCTCCCTTAACGTTACCGCTCAGCGGACAGGTCATCACGCGTCCCGTCTGGCCTGAGCCGAGCGCGCGTGCGCTTGTCGTGCGGTCGGTGCACAATGGGACCGACATCGCCTTTCTGCTGGAGTGGCAGGACAACACCAAAAACGATCGGCTGACGCCCGGCACCTTCCGCGACGGGGTGGCGATCGGACTTCCCCTGGGGGATGCCCCCGCCTTCTTTTGCATGGGGCAACTGGACCACTACATCAACATCTGGCATTGGAAGGCCGACTGGCAAAGCGATATCGACCGCCGGGCGGCCAAGGCTGCGGAGCGCAAAAGTGAAGGGGGGGAGGTTCGCCGCTTCGAGGTGATTCCCCGCCGCGCCTCCTCCGTCGAGGACTTGATCGGCGGCGGGTTCAGTACGCTGACGACCAAGCAGACACAAGGCCGGGTGCAGGGTAAGGCGACGTGGAAGGACGGGCTCTGGCGCGTGGTCGTCAGAAGGCCGCTCGCCGGCGCGGACCAGGAAAACGAGGCCAGACTTGAGCCGGGTCGTCTCCAGACGATTGCCTTCGCGGTCTGGAACGGTGAAAACAAGGAGCGCAACGGGCAAAAATCAGTGGCTCCGTGGTTCCAACTCTCGATCGATGCTCCGGCGAAGCTGTGAGGGGCCTTGGCCGGCTGTCTCACAGGGGGGAACGGTTTCGGTCCATGAGCCGGGGAAGACAAGCCCTCCCGATGGGTAGGGCTTTTTTCATGTGGCTCATGGCGGTGGGCTGCTGGGGCCTGTTATCCGGCACGCTCCTCGCCGGGCCCGATAACGAGATGACGGAGACCGAAGCGGTCCGCCTTGGAGAACAGTTTGGCGTCGTGGTCGGTTCGGTCGACGAGGAAATTCAGAAAGAACTCAAGATGCAGAGGCCGGAAGGGGTGGTGGTCTTCGAGGTGATCGGGGGCACCCCGGCCGACTTAGCCGGCATCAAGGTGAGGGCGGTGATCAAGGAGATCGACAAGGTCGAAGTCAGAACCCTCATCGACTTCGGCCGGGCCTTGAAGAAGGCGCTGCCGACCGAGAACTTCACCGTGGGCACCTATGAGCCAGCCGACCCCGAAGTGCAGGGCGTCGGAGGGTTGATCAATTTCCATTTCGTCCGGATCGTGAAGGATTAGCCTGGCCTCGGCCGGCTTGGGGGAGTCTGCATGGGGACAGTGAAAAGACGGGTCGGCGGAATCCTGCTGGCGCTCGTGCTCGTCGGCCACGCGGCCGACCGCGATCGAGCGGTCGCGCAACGAGCGGATGTCCAGGCGCCGAGCGAGTGGGTGGAAGAGATCGAGAAGATCTTCATCCGGTCGGAGGACTGCAAGCAGTGTCATGACCGGCATTATGAAGAATGGAAGGGGATGCGTGAGCAGACCCCGGACCTCAAGACGTTCGGCCGTGTCGATGCAGCCTTGCTTCACGGCACCTCGCTCGAGTCGCCTGTCTTTAAGACGGTCCTCGGCCTCTGGCTCCAGACGAACCCGACGGCCGAGCAGCAAGCCAAGTGCCTTTCCTGTCATGCGCCGGCCGTGACCATCTTCCCGCAGCACGTCGACAAGATCGCTCGCCAGGTCCTGACCGGCAAGGTCGAGGTGGAGGGCATCGGCTGCGCATCCTGCCACCTGATCAATGCCGTGGCCGAGGCCGGGGTTCCTCCCCCGACCTTCAAGATTCAGCCGGGGAAGGTGTTGTACGGGCCTTATGCGGAACCCGAGGAGAATTTGGTCCATCCATCCAGCCAATCCGATCTGTACCGGGGCGCCAACTACTGTACCTCCTGCCACTTCGACAAGGTCAAGGACGTGACGCGCCGCGATTTGCCCGGTGAAATTTTGCAAGGGACCATCTGTCAGGACTGTCACATGGAGCCGTCGACCGGCAGTTCGACCTCCAAACGCGGCTCCATGACCCGTTCGATCGGGCGGCATTGGTTCCGCGGCGTGGTCATTCCCGGCGTCATGCTGAAAAATCGGAACCTGCAGGCGGAATGGATGCCGCGGGTGGACATCGAGACCAAGGCGACGCCCACGATGGTGGAAGGGACGGTGTTGGTGCGGACCGGCAGCCTGCCCCATAGTTTTCCAGACGGGGATCCGCTGCTGAAGCAATTTTTCGTCACGATCACGGTGAAGGATGCTAAAGGACAGGTCCTGGCGACCGAGCAGAAGCGGTTTGGGCTGCCGTTCGAGCAGATTCTCCGAGGACCGATCCCGGAACCGTTGGTGAGGGGAGGGACCACCAAGCGCGTGCCCTTCACGGCTGCGATTCCCTCCGGCTCAAGCCCGGCCACCGTGGAGGCGCTGTTGACCTATGCGTTGATCCCGGAGCCGGACCAGGCTCTCAAACAGCGATACTTGGCGACGCTTGCCACCGAGAAAGAACGTGCCACCGCCGCCACGCTGATTCATGAGTATACGCAAGCGCGCGTACTGACGTTCCGCACGAAGGCGCTCTAAGAAGGACGTAAGGAGGGCTGTGAGGAGACCGCGTAGGAGAGGAAGGGCCGGGGTCGTGGTTCTGGCGGCGCTGGCGCTCCTGGCTGTCTGGGGAGGCGCGCCGTTCAGTCTGGCCCAGGATGCGGCGAAGTCAAAGGGACCGATGGAGAAGGTCTTCCCGAGTTCCAATAAGTGCAAGCGCTGTCACGAGCGCGTGTTCGAGGAGTGGGAGGCCTCCCCTCTTGCACGGTCGATCCATTCCCCCGCGTTCCGAGCGTCGCTGGAGGAATACCTGGATTTTTCAGGGGGCAAGGAGAAGGCCCTCTGCTTCCGGTGCCATGCGCCGCATGTAAGCGAATACGCGGATCAGGCGCAGATGTTTGTCGCGCAGGTGCAGTCTGGCGAACCTGCCATCGACGGCGTGGGGTGTGCCCAGTGCCATTTGATCAAACAGGTGGATCGGACCGCCCACCCGCCTGTCCCAAAGTATGAACCGGGGAAAACGTTGTTCGGTCCCTACAAGGATTTTGTCCAGAATCTGGCGCACCAGTCTCAAGAATTGGAGCTCTTTCGAAAATCCGATCTCTGCATGAACTGCCATCAGTCGGTGCCGGCTGCCGCCAATCTTGGGAAGGCGAACGAATTGCTGGGGACCTGGGAGAAAAGCCAGGCGGCCAAGTCGGGCAAGGAATGCCAAGCTTGCCACATGCCCGAACAAGTGGGGGAATCCGCCAACGGCGAGAATAAGCGGAAGGTGGCCAACCATACGTTCCCTGGGCGTGTCGGAACACTCAGGCAAGAAGCGGCCAAGCTGGAGGTGGAGACGGCGGTGAAGGGCGATCAGACCAAGGTCACGGTAACCGTCCGCAGCCTCGTTCCGCACAACCTTCCCACGACCCATCCGGCTTGGGCCAGGGTGGTGCTGGATCTGGCGATCAAGGGCAAGAATTTAAAAACCGTCTTTGCCGATCGGCGAGTCTACGGACGAGTGTTTGCGGATGCCAAAGGGCAGAAAACAGTCTTCGACTTTATGGCGACCAAAGTGCTGGAAGACACCGTGCTTAAGCCGGAGGAGAGCCGCGTAGAAACGTTTCTGTTTCCGACTCCCAAGGATGCGCGATCGTTCGATGTGGAAGTCTCGCTGAGTTACGCTCCGGTATCTGGTCCGCCCGCGTTTCTGCAGCGAATCGAGGCGGAATCTTCGAAAGGCGCTCAAGACCCTGTTTTTCAGCCCATTGAGATTGTGAAGCGGGCGGTCAATGTGCCGTTGCCGTAGCGCTGAAGCGTGGGTTGTTCGGGAGAACGCCGGGCTTAGTCGGAGACGATGGTCGAGCCAGGCGATTTCATCTTGAAAATCTGGATGGCCGCGTAGATGTTCTTGGCCGGTTGATTGAGGATCAGTTGTGAATTGGTGATGTGCGTGTCGATCAGTTCAAAGGGGCCGCCGCTATAGTAGATCCGGCAGTGATCGATCGCGCAGTTCTTGTACACGTGGTTATCCAGGGTCAACGACTCGCTCTTGAAGGTTTTCTCCTCCACCAGGATGTATTCAGGTCCCACTCCCACAGCGGTCTCCTTCGCCGGGCACTATAGCAGATTCGTTTTGACCCCGGCAAACTTTGCGCGGTAACTGGCTTCGGATCGAGAGGGGCTTGCGTCTCCGAACGATTCCGGCGCCGGCCAGGCGAAGGGCGTTTCGTCTTGATCATTCGGGACCGTCTGTATACAATGGCCGAAATTTTGCGTGCGAGCCTGGCTCTGGGAAGAAGTGGGCCAACTGGGGGCACGGGGCACGTGTCGCTAACGGGAGGAGCCTTCTGTGGATGCAACAGCCGTCATTGTTTTTTCGATTGTCACCGCGGTCGCCGGCATCGGTTATGGTCTCTACCTGGCGTTTTGGATCTTCAAGCTCGACGCCGGCAACAAGAATATGCAGCGGATTGCCCTGGCGATCCAGGAGGGGGCGTCGGCCTACCTGAACCGGCAATATCGGACCGTCGGATTGGTGGCGGCCGGGTTGTTCCTGCTCCTGTGGCTGGGCGGGTTCTGGTCCGATAAATTCGGGCTGCTGACGGCGGTTGGGTTCCTCGTGGGGGCCGGAGCCTCGGCCACGGCCGGCTACGTGGGCATGTACATTGCCGTGCGGGCCAACGTGCGCACCGCACAGGCGGCGCACCAGGGGCTCAATGCGGCATTGACCGTGGCTTTCCGTGGCGGAGCCGTAACCGGGCTTCTGCTGATCGGTCTGGGGCTCTTGGCCCTGTCCGGCTTCTACGCCATTGGATCGGCAATCGCCGGGCAGGAGAAGGCGATTCATGCGTTGCTGAGCCTGGGATTCGGGGGCAGCCTGATCTCGGTCTTCGCGCGTGTGGGAGGCGGGATCTATACGAAAGCGGCGGACGTGGGGGCCGATCTGGTCGGCAAAGTGGAAGCGGGGATTCCGGAGGACGATCCGCGCAATCCGGCGGTGATCGCCGACAACGTCGGCGACAACGTCGGGGACTGCGCCGGCATGGCAGCCGATCTGTTCGAGACCTATGCCGTGACCACGGTGGCGGCGATGGTGTTGGCCTTCACGCTGTTCAAGGGGCAGACGGAGCCGATTCTCTATCCCTTGGTGCTGGGAGGGCTCACGATCATCTCGACCATCATCGGCGTCATGTTCGTGAAGGTGGGGCCTGGCGGCGGGATTATGGCTGCGCTCTACAAGGGGCTGTTCGTGTCCGGCGGAATCTCCGCCGTGGTCTTCTACCCGGTCACGACCAAGATGATGGAAGGCGTCGGCGGAGTCAGCGGGCTGAGCTATTATTTGGCGGCCTTGGTGGGGCTGGCGGTCACGCTGGCGCTGGTCTTTATCACCGACTACTACACCTCCAAGAGTTACGCGCCGGTGAAGGCAATTGCTAAGGCGAGCGAGACCGGCCATGCCACCAACATCATTGCAGGTCTGGCTGTGGGCATGCAAGCCACCGCCTGGCCGGTGGTGGTGATTGCTGCGGCTATCCTCGGTAGTTACTGGATTTGTGGCGGGGCTGGCCAGGGCGGCCTCTACGGGGTCGCGGTGGCGGCCGTCTCCATGCTGTCGATGGCGGGCATCGTCGTGGCCATCGACGCCTTCGGGCCGATCACGGACAATGCCGGGGGCATCGCAGAAATGTCCCATCTGGGCAAGGAGGTCCGCGACATCACCGATCCGCTGGACGCCGTGGGCAATACGACGAAAGCGGTCACCAAGGGTTATGCCATCGGATCGGCCGGCTTGGCGGCGGTCGTTCTGTTTGCGGAGTACGCGCGGGCGGTGGAGGGGCAGAGCCAGGGCATGGCGTTCGATCTGTCGAACCCCAAAGTCTTGGTCGGTCTCTTCCTGGGCGGCATGTTGCCCTTTCTCTTCGGGTCGATGTGCATGAAGGCGGTCGGGCAGGCCGCCGGGTTGGTTGTCGAGGAAGTCAGACGGCAGTTCCGCACCATCAAGGGGATCATGGAGGGGACGGGAAAGCCCGAGTATGGGACCTGTGTGGACATTGTCACGAAGGCCGCCATCAAGGAGATGATGATTCCCGGAGCCATCCCGGTTGTGGCGCCCATACTGGTGGGCGTGATCTTGGGGCCCCAAGCTTTAGGCGGCGTCCTTGTCGGCAGCATCGTCACGGGACTCTTCGTGGCCATCTCGATGACCAGCGGCGGAGGGGCTTGGGACAATGCCAAGAAGTACATCGAGGAGCAGGGCATGAAGGGCAGCGATACGCATAAAGCGGCCGTTACGGGGGATACGGTGGGCGATCCCTACAAGGATACGGCCGGTCCCGCGATCAATCCGATGATCAAAGTGATCAATATCGTGGCGCTCCTCATTGTGTCCTTCATCGTGTGATGACGCGTCGGCAAGGGCTGCCCTGCTTGACGGAGTGAGGAGCCTGGGGTATCCTGATTTCATGTGATAGACCGCAACCAGGACGCGATGAGGCCCGGGCCCGATAACATTTGGAGGTGCTCCTATGGAACGACAGGAGAGGAGACCGGAGTCCAAAAGGGATCAGCAGGCAAGGGAAGAGGCAAAGCCGAATCCCAAGGTTGTCGAGGCCGGAAAAAAACTCAAAGAAGATATCGATAAGCTGGTAGACGAAATCGACGACGTGCTCGAGGAAAACGCGGAAGAGTTCGTCAAGAATTATGTGCAGAAGGGCGGGGAATAGGCAGAGACCGGCCTTCCTCCCCGCCCCTTCTTTCGTGTTTCTGTAGCGGTACTGACCTGCCCGTACGTCCTTGCCCGGTTATTTCGTTCCTCTCGCAGAACCATCGTATCAAGCCAACGATTGTGTCCACGCGAGCACTGTGTATGCCGCGAAACACCCATGGACATGCCCGGATGGCCGGTTTGACAAAGTCTTCACGAAGGGATAATCTTTTTCTTTAAATCTCAGAGAGTTGCGTCGCCTGCCGGCGAATCGTCCAAAAGGCCAAAAGG
>SCVQ01000280.1 GCA_004296865.1 Nitrospirota bacterium | reverse complement strand
GTGAGGTGAACGAGTTTCTCGAACGGGATCTCAAGCCGGAAGGGCTTCGTCGTTCGGTCGTCATCGTGGCGACCTCCGATCAGCCCCCGCTGGTGCGGATTCGGGGTGCGTTTCTGGCGACCGCGATTGCGGAATATTTCAGGGATTGCGGCCGACACGTCCTGCTCATGATGGACTCGCTGACCCGCTTTGCCCACGGACAGCGGGAGGTGGGGTTGGCGATCGGCGAGCCGCCCACCACCAAAGGCTATACGCCGTCCGTCTTCACGCTCTTGCCGAAGCTCCTGGAGCGGGCCGGGACGGGGAGCGGGGAAGGAACGATTACCGGATTGTACACCGTGCTGGTGGAAGGAGATGAGATGTCGGACCCCATCGCCGATGCGGTCCGGTCGATTTTAGACGGACACATTGTGCTGTCCCGCGAGATGGCGGCGCAGAATCATTTCCCGGCGATCGACGTGCTCCAGTCCACGAGTCGTGTCATGAGAGACATCGCGACGCCGCAGCACTATGCCGCGGCCCGCGCCGTCACGGAGTCCGTGGCCATCTATCGCCGATCCGAAGATTTGATCAATCTCGGAGCCTATAAGCCGGGGGCGAACGGAAAGCTGGATCGAGTCGTGAATCTGATCGGCCCGATCACCGACTATCTGCGGCAGGATGTGGATGAAAAAGTCGGGCTCGGTGAGTCCGTGGCGGCGCTGGCGAAACTTGCGGAGGCCTTGCAATGAAAATTGCCGCGTTGAAACACTACCGCGCTCAGCTCGAAGAGGCGTGTCGCGTCGAGCTGGCCGACATCGAGCACCGGCTCCACGTTGCGACGGAAGGGCTGCACCGGCTGGAGGTCGAAGCTGAGGCGGAAGCGCAACAGTTTATGGCGGATGTGCGGGGCGGGTTGACGACCAACGAGGTGGAGGGACGGCACGTCGCCTTGAACGCGCTGACGGAGGCGATCCAGCAGGCCAGGCTGGTGGTACAGGAGGCCCGCCGCATGAGGGACGAAAAACTGAGCGAGGTCGTGGAGGCCTCGCGAGAAAAAAAGAAACTGGACATCCTGGCCCAGCGTGAGGCGCTGCGCCTCCGACGACGTCAAGAGCGCCGGGAACAAGGCGAGTTCGACGAGGTCGCCGGTCGCCGCTTTATCGCAGGCCGCGACCACTGACTCTTTACCAGGGCCACACCGCACATGGCACTCACACGAACACAGACAGCGTCCGAGAGGGCGGCCGGCGGCCTCTGGCCGGCCGGCGTATTCGCCTGTCTTGCGCTGGTCGGGGTGATGGGGGGGCTGCTGGTGCTCAGTGGCAGCTTGGCGTCGGTCGGCCAGGCGGCCTCGCAAAACCAGACAGATCGCCAGGCCGAGCCGGTCTCTGCTGAGGCTCCGGCACCGGCGGCAGAATCCTCGAATGGCCATGCCGAACCCCGCACGGAGAGTCCTGTGGCGGCCCAGGGGCCGGCTGTGGAGACCCCGCGCGAAGTTTTTGAGATGCTCGAGCAGCGGAAACGGATGCTCGACAAGAAAGAAGAGGCGGTGAGGGTGGCGGAAGCGCGGCTGTCCACACTGAAGAGCGAGATCGAGCAACTCCTGGCTCGACATGAACAGGCGGTCAAAGCGTTCGAGGCGACCCAAAAGACCGTGGAGCAGAAACAAACGAAAGCCGAATCGTCCGCGCGGCAGGCTGAACTGGGACAGCTGGCCAAAATCTATGAAACCATGCCCCCGGAAGAGGCGGCCCTCAGAATCGAGAAGATGCCGCAACCGATGGCTCTGCAATTGCTCCGTCTGCTCAAGGGCAAAACGGCCGGCGCGATTCTGGCTCAGGTCAAGCCGGAAAAGGCCGCCAAGCTGACCGCCCACTATTTGGAAAAGCCCTAACCCTTCGCTTCTCCCACCGTTTTTGCCTGCCCATCAGGCAGTCTTTGCCGAGCCAAAACATTTCTCGGACCTTTCTCCCCCGAATACAGTGATTTTTCAGCCTTTCGCAGCAAGAGTGCACTGGCACAAGGCTTGAATAGAGGAAGCCTGCGGTCGAGGGTTATTCTCGGCTGTTCTAAAGAGAGAAGACAGAATGGATGCCAGCAACCTTCTCAATGTGACTCCCGATAGCAGCCTTGGCATGGAAGCTGGCGGTCAAGCCGCTGCAAGTTCAGCGGCGAGTCCTGCAAACACCGGTAAGCGTTCCTTCGGGACGATCCTCGCCCATCTTGAGTCAGGCCAGGACCAATCGACTGCTCAGGTCATGACGGACGATCCCAACGCCATCCTTCTGGCCTCCCTGCAAACGCTCCAAGTGTCTCAATTGTCGATCGCGATGCCGCCGGCCTCCGCTCCGGCTGTTTCCGTCGTTTCCGGAGAAAAAGGGCAAGGCCAACTCGGCAAGGTGGCTATCGGGACCGATGTTCCGTTGGGTGCAGAGTTGGCGGGCATTAGCCAGACCATCGCCTTAGGCAATGCACAAGGCGTATTGCCGACTCTGGGTGGGACACAGGCCATAGTCTCCCTGCCGGTTTCCACGGCGCAGGGCGAGCATCTTGGGCAGGAAGTGAAAACGGCTCTTGCAGGGGGCACTCAACAAGCGTCGGTGCCGGACAAGACAGGTGTGATAACGATGGACGAGAAGATCAGCCGGACCGATGAGTCTGTCTTAGCTCCGACGGTCCCAACTCCGACAGTTCCAGAGGCGAAGAACCTCTCGAAAACCGGAGAAGAGAGCAGCCCGGTCCCCAAGGCTGATTCTCCTGCGAGCGCTCAGCCCGATCCGCTGAAGAACGCGACGACGGTGGTGCAGCCTGGAGAACAGCCAAAAGTCGTCGAGAGGGGCAGACCTGCGCAGCCGCAGAGTATGCCAGGGGCGAAGGCTTACGATGATGGCGCGAAGAAGGACATGGTCGATGTCACCGTCGAGCGTGCCGAGAAGAAGACGGGTGCGACGCAAGGCGACACAAAGGGAATCGACCGAGCCGGCCAGGAACTGGCTCGGCATAGTGATGCAGCCCAACCGATGGAGAAGGACAAAGGAGTTGGGAAAGAGAGCAAGGGGCCGGCGCTGCCGCAGGGTGTCGGGGCTGAAAAAATGCTTGCCGGCATGGCACAGCCTGAAGGCCTAGGGGCGAAGCCGGCGCCCGCTCCACAAGCGCCCAGTCCAGTCCAGTCGATTCCTTCCGATCCGGCCGTCTCCCACTCGCAGCCATCCATTCAGGTGGATGTGAACCCTGCCGATCTGGGGCGCGTGCAGGTTCGCGTCGTGCTGTCCGATCAGACGGTGCATGCGAACGTGACGACCGAGCGCGCCGGCGTGGGAGAATTCCTGGCCGCGAACCAGGGTCGGCTCGAAGCTGGGTTCAGCGCGTCGGGTCTCCAACTGGGCGAATTCAAAGTGACGGTTGATTCGCAAGGGCGGGGGTCCTTCGGACAGCCTGATTTTAGCGGATCCTATGGGCCGGGGCAGAATGCCTATGGACAGGGGCGAGGAACGCAGGAGCAAACAGGCCGATTTACTCAAGGATCTGATCGTCCCGGCGAAGTCGCGGAGGGCCGCCCATTCGCTTCGGTTTCGTCTTGGGATTCCCGAGGCTTGAGCCTCTTTGCTTAGTCATCAGCAGGTCATCGGAGGAGAGATGTTATGAGCACAATCACGAGCGCGCAATCGTCTTCGTTGAATACCGCCGTTGCAGCGACGACGGCATCGACAGATCCGGCGCAACAGACCTTGGGGCAGGATGCGTTCCTCAAACTGCTCGTGGCGCAGCTCAAGAATCAGAACCCGCTCAAGCCGGTCGAGAACGAAGCCTTCATCGCCCAATTGGCGCAGTTCAGCCAGGTCGAGCAGAGCACCAAGCTCGTGAAGCTCATGCAACAGAACCTGGATCAGCAAAGCGCCGCCATACAAGCCGACAAGGTTGGGTTGATCGGCCATCAGGTCAAGATCAACGGCTCGCTTGTCCAACTTGGAACCGGCCCGGCGCCCATCACCTATTCGCTGGGTGCCGATGCGGCTTCCGTTACAGTTTCTATTCTGGACGCCGGGAACCAGCCCATTCGCACGATGGTGTTCAGCGGACAGACCGCGGGAGCGCAGCAAGTGCTCTGGGATGGGACGAATAACAACGGCCAGACCATGCCGACTGGGACTTACGGATACTCCGTCGTGGCCAAGGACGCGAGCGGGGGGGCGGTTACAGCGTATTCCTCTTCGCTCCTTACCGTGACGGGGGTACGGATGGGAACTGGTGGAGGGGATGCAGTCCTCCTGGCAGGCAGTCAAACGGTGAATTCCAGCGATGTGACCGAGGTCTATTAGGACGGCGATCGAGGGAGGGGCGGCGATGAGTTTTTCGTCGATCTATGTCGGACTCAGCGGTGTGAACGCGAACGCGAACGAGCTGTCGGTGGTCGGGAGTAACATTGCCAACATGAATACCGTCGCATTCAAGTCGAGCCGGGCCAGGTTTGCCGATCTGGTCCGCAACGCATTGGGAGGAGGCAAGACAGACTCCGTCGGAAGCGGCGTCAAGGCCTTAGCGCCGCAATTGAGCTTTGTGCAGGGCGCGATGCGTGAGTCCAGCAACCCCATGGACTGGGCCATCGATGGAAACGGCTTCTTTGTGGTGAAGAACAAGGCCGGCGAGAACTACTATACAAGGGATGGGCAGTTTCGGCTGGACGTTATGAACAGCACCACCTACCGCGTGGCCAATGCCGGCGGCGAGGTGTTGCAGGGCTATACGGCTGATAGCAAAGGGGCGATCGGCACGCAGTTTGCCGATCTGACCTTGCCGGCGGTTCTGGCAGCCAAGGCCACGACAACTTCGTCGTTGAGAGTGAACCTTGAAGCCTCCGCCCCGATCCGGGCCGCAACGTTCAACCCCCTGGATTCTTCGACCTACAATTATTCCGCCAGCCAGATCATCTACGATTCACGAACCAGCGTCACCGACGTTTCCCATACCTTGGTGACCTATTTTGCCAAGACGGCGGACAACACGTGGCAGACTTATTTCCAAGTGGACGGGGGGACCGTGGCGACCGGGGGGCAACTGGTCTTCGACAAGACCGGCAAGCTGACCTCCGGCACAACCCAGACCGCCTCTCTGACTATCCCGATTACGCCGCCTGTCACGGTTCCTCCCACGGCTCCGTCCACCCTGACGCAGAGCATTGCGGTGGACATGACCGGCACCACTCAATACGGCGGGCCGTCCCTTCTTTTATCTCAGCAGCAGGATGGATACAACAGGGGGACCCTGCAGTCGATTTCGCTGACTGACACAGGGGTCATGATGGGACGGTATTCCAATCAAGTGCCCCAAACAGTCGGCCAGTTGGGACTGGCTGCCTTCATGGCCCCGCTGGATCTGACGCAGGATGGGGCGGGTCGGTTTTCAGCATCTGATAAGTCCGGCCCGGCGACAATCGTCATGCCTGGTCCTGCATCGTCAACAAGTACGACGTCCACAACAAGTACGACAACCAGTACCACGTCGAAGGCAAGCTCCCTGTCGGTGGGGGTGGTGCGGTCGAACATGCTGGAACAGTCCAACGTGAATCTGAGCGAAGATTTCATGAACGTGATCATCGCCCAGAGGGCCTTTGAGGCCAATTCGAAGGTGATCATGACGGCGGATGCGATCGTGCAAGTCATCGAGAATTTGAAACGGTAGCAATGGTTAGCCAACACCGCAGGCTTTGACCGCCTGCGGCAGTCAATGGGAGGGACTGCGTCATGGGTATCTTGTCAGCCTTGTTTGCCGGTGTCAGCGGTCTGAACGCCAACGGGAACTTGCTCTCGGTGATCGGCAACAATATCGCCAACACGAACACGGTCGGGTTCAAGTCGAGCCGGGCCACGTTTGCCGACCTGGTGAGTTCCTCTCTTGGTGGAGGCAGCGGCAGCGTCCAGACCGGGATCGGCGTCTCCTTGACCAGTCTCCAGGCCAACTTCACCCAGGGCTCGCTGGTCACCTCCGGCAACGCCTTGGACATGGCGGTGGATGGGAACGGCTTCTTCATCGTCAAGGATTCACAGGGCGGGACGTTTTATAGCCGAGCGGGCCAGTTCAACCTGGATGCGCAAAACCGTCTGGTCAATCCGAGTGGGATGTTGCTACAGGGGTACCAGGCTGATGCCAACAATGTGATCACCGGGTCGATCGGCAATGTGTCGCTGCCTTCCACAACCGCCTCGCCGAAGACGACCTCGACGGCTTCCATAGCGGCGAACTTGAATGCGCAGACTGCGATCACCGGCTTGCAAGCGAGCCTGCTTGGAGCGGCTGCTTCTGTGACGACGACGGCGGGAGGGAACACTTCTTTCAACATCAATCTCAACGGCGACGGCGCGAAGACCGTGACGGTGGCGGGTGGGTTGACCGGATCAGCCCTGGCTTCGGCTATCCAGACAGCGGTGAGGGCCTTAACCGCGACTGACCCGTTTAAACAGGCTGCCTACAACAACTTTACCGCTTCGGTGAGTTCTTCAAACTTTTTTACGTTTACCTCCGGAATCACTGGGCAAACGGATACTCTGCCCGCTTCAACGACTGCGACGGTTGTGGTGACGGCAAACGGCGTTGACACCTTGGCGGGTAATCTCAACATGTTGGCCACTGGTGCTGGAGCTGGCCCTCCGACCACGAACGTCGCCGCTACTGCGGCTACCTCGACGGCCGGGACCGATTTTAAGATCTCTAGCCCGACCGGCACCTCGAATTTCTCCTCGGCTATGACGGTGTTCGATTCGTTGGGAAACAGCCACTTGCTCACGACTTATTTTACGAAGATCGGCC
>SCVQ01000279.1 GCA_004296865.1 Nitrospirota bacterium | reverse complement strand
GGCGGCCGGGCACATTACAGAAACAATCCGCCAAACAACCCGTTGTTCTCCCCGAAACGAACACTGTCTTGCTGGTCGAGGATAATGAGGCGCTCAGGGCCTATCTGCAAGAGGTGCTCACAGATGCCGGCTACACCGTGTTCGTGGCGGCCCATGCCGCCCAAGCCATTCTGATGAGTCATGCGATGCGTTCCGAAAGGCGGGGGTTTATCGATCTTCTCATTACCGATATCGCGATGCCCGATATCAGCGGGGTGGATCTCGCCGATCGGCTCAGAAAGTACTGCCCGGCCCTCAAGGTGCTCTATATGTCCGGAGTGATGGATGAGGCCAGTGTTCCCTTTCCGACGACTGATCCACACAAAGCGTTTTTGCCCAAGCCGTTTTTGCCGCCGGTGCTCTTTCAGAAAATCGAACACTTGCTCGACGCCAGGCCGGCCTGAGCAAGAAGAGGACGCAGCACCGAACGTTTCACCTCAACCTCCCATTGATCGGTATCCCCGCCCTTTTTAAGCCGGACCGGCGCATGAGCTAGGCGCGCCGGGTTGCGTCGAGTCTCCATTTTACAGACAGGCAGGATCGAGGATCAAATCACATTCCAGTCGTCTGATCGCCTGAGGCTGCATGCAGCTGGTCGAAGGATCTCCAGCCCCCATCGGAGCGAATAAGGGCGGTCCCCCGCGCATTCCCGGTTGTCCTCGTCCGGCTGAGGGCGATAAGGTCCCCGAACTCCGGGCCTGTCCGAGAGTCGGCGAAGGGCTGGTTCCTGGAGGAGGGCCAGACGTGGTCTCTGAGCCTGGCAGCAGAGGAGTTGCGAGCCTGTCGCTGGATCCTGTGCGGCTTGATTCTGCACGCTCTGCGTAACAGGCGGAGCGGGAGGCGCTTGTGCCGCGCACGGGACAGTCATGGCACTCAGCACCCCAACCACCGTGGGATGGAGTCAAGCACATTGTGCGCGTATCGGCGGCTCGCCATTCCCCATGGACCGGTCTCCGGTGTGTGGCGCAAGGCGGTTGCTCCGTGAAGAGAAGAGGAGGATAATGCGTTAACGTTCCGCGGTGGTCCATTGTGGATCAGGTTGCTATGACACCCATCAAACGCCCTCCCGCCGGCCCCGGCCTCCTGCCTAAGTCGTCGTTCCAACTCTTGCTGGATGCCTTGCAGTCACAGGGTTATCGCGTGATGGGGCAGCGGCTCCGCGACGGCGCAGTGAAGTGGGATGACATTCGCCAGGTGAGCGATTTGCCCGTCGGCTGGCGCGACGTGCAGGAACCCGGGCGATACCGACTGGAGTCGACTGATTCCGGACGATTCTTCGAGGTTGTCAACGGGCCTGAATCCGTCAAGCGGTTTGCCTTTGCGCCCCGGGAACCGCTGTTGGTGATCGAGCGATCGCAAAAGAGCTTTCGGGCAACGCCGACGTTGCCGCATGTCGAGAAGACGGCGCTGCTTGGCGTCAGGGCCTGCGACTTGGCGGGGCTGGCCGTACAGGATCGGATTTTTCTCCACGATGCCTATCCCGATCCCTATTACCAGGCTCGCCGCGAAAACCTGTTCCTCGTGGCCGTCAATTGCGCACGCGCGCTGCCCACCTGTTTTTGTGCCTCTATGAACACGGGACCCAAGGCGCAGGCGGGGTTCGATCTCGCGTTGACCGAATTGGAAGATGCCTTTCTTGTCGAAGCCGGCAGTCAGGCAGGGCAGGCCCTGCTGCAACACCTGCCGCTCTCTCCGGCGTCGGACAAACCGTTGGCTGAGGCCGAAGCCCAAATGGAGGCCTGCGCGAAAAGCCAGACGCGGCGTCTGGAGACCGCGCAACTCCCGCAGGCGTTGTACGACGCGCATGAGCACCCGCGCTGGGATCAGGTTGCCGCCCGGTGCCTGGCCTGCGGCAATTGCACTATGGTCTGCCCCACCTGTTTCTGCCATACGGTCGAGGACGCGCCGGACGTCACCTTGCAACGCACCGAGCAGGCGCGGCTCTGGGACTCCTGTTTTACACAGGAGCATGGCTATATCCATGGGAAGAACATCAGGCCCGCGATCAAAGACAGGTACCGGATGTGGTTGACACACAAGCTGGCCTCCTGGGTGGACCAGTTCGGGATGTCCGGCTGCGTCGGTTGCGGGCGGTGCATTACCTGGTGCCCGGTCGGGATCGACCTGACGGAAGAACTGCCGGCGTTACTCGACACGGAGCGACGATGAGGCCCGCACCGGCCGCCCCGAGCCCCAACCCTTATGACCTGCATGCCGCCACGATCGTGGAGAAGGTGCGGGTCACCGAGGACATTGACACGGTTCGACTGCAGCTCGTTGATCCGGCCGTCCGCCGGTCCTTCCGGTTCCAGGCGGGGCAGTTCAACATGCTCTATGCCTTCGGCGTGGGCGAGGTGGCGATCTCGATCGTCTCCGATCCGGACGAGCCGCAGGTGCTGGATCATACGATCCGGGCGGTGGGCCGAGTCACGAAGGCGATCCAAGGGATAGATCGGAAGAGCACACG
>SCVQ01000278.1 GCA_004296865.1 Nitrospirota bacterium | reverse complement strand
TTCAACCTCTACGACCAGAACTGGCCGATCCGAACCTACCAGGGCCAATTTCCCCCGGCGAAATTCGTCTTCGCCCAGGACTTCGACGGCGGCCGGATGGGCGTGGCCCTGGACTCCATCGTCTGCGGCGGGTGCATCATCTCGGGCGGCCGGGTGCAGAATTCCGTCCTCTCCCCCAACGTGCGCGTCCAGGACCACGCCGAGGTCCGGGAGTCCATCGTGATGGAAAACGTGGAGATCGGCGACCATGCCAGGATCCGGCGCGCGATCATCGACAAAGACGTCGTCATCCCGCCGAGGACCGAGATCGGCTACGACCACGAGGCCGACCGCCGACGCTTCACGGTGACCGAATCCGGCCTCGTGGCCATTTCCAAGGGAATGAAACTGCATGCCCCCCTCGATTCATCCAGTTGACCTGATCGGAGCCCTCCGCCACAAACATTTGACCCCGGCCATCGTCTTCTTGACGTCACGCCGTGCCTGCGACGATGCCATGCAGGCCTTCGAGCGCAGCCACACCACCTTGCCGCCCGCGCGTCAGGACGCCATCGCGTCGGTCTTCGAGCAGTTGGTCCAGCAATACCCCAGCATCGCCGAACACCCGCTCATGCCGGTCGTCCAGCGGGTCGGCGTGGCGGCGCACCATGCCGGGCACCTGCCATCCTGGAAGATCGCCATCGAAGAACTCATGCGGCAAGGCTGCCTGGACGCGGTCTTCGCGACCACCACCTTGGCTGCCGGCGTGGACTTTCCCGCCCGCACCGTGGTGGTGACCCAGTCCAGCGTCCGCAAATCCAGGGACTTCACCGATCTGACGGTCGGAGAGATTCAACAACTCGCCGGACGGGCCGGCCGGCGGGGCAAAGACCTGGTCGGCTTCGCCGTCATCACCCCTTCCCCCTACATCGACTTGAGCGTGCTCACCAAAGGCCTCACCGGCCAACCGGAGCCGATCGACAGCCAGTTCGTCATCTCCTACCCCATGGTCTTGAACCTGCTCAAGGCACATCCGCTGGACCAGATCCAGGCGATCCTGGCGCGGAGCTTTGCGCAGTTCCAGCTCAATCGGCGCGCCGAAACTCTGGAGAGCAAGCTGGATCAATTGCACGTGCAGATGGAACCCTACGGCCCCCGTGTCTGTACGGACTGGATCACGCAATGGCAAATCTTCGACCATGCCAGAAAGCAAAAGGCTCACCGCGTGCAAGTCAAGCGTCGCGAGCCGCCCGAGCTGGCTGCGCGCCTCCACTTCCTGACTCCAGGCCGCGTCGTCGGGCTGCCGAAAGGACGGGGAATCGTGCTGCGGCAATACCGAAGCAAGGGGCAGCGGAGCCCGACGATCACCGTGCTGCGACCGGGTGGAGCCGTCACCGAGAGCCCCGCCGACGCCGTCACGCAAGTATTCGACCGCACGTTCGACGTGGCCGAAGCTCCCGTCTATCCCTGGGTGACTCCCGCAAGCCTGGAGGACCTGACCCGTCAAGCCTCGGATCTTCCCGTCCGGATGCCGGCCCTTCCGATCCTGGTGCAGAAGGAGGACGAAGAAGGGGAGATTGTCCAGACCTTGACCGATGAGTTTCCCTGTCCCACCTGTCCCTCGCGCTCGGCCTGTCAGAAGGACCACGCCGTCGCCTTACGCATTCGTCAGGATGTCCACCGCCACACCAAGGCCATTCAAGCGCTCCGCACCGGACTCTGGCATCGGTTTCAAAATCGCGCCGAGGTGCTCCAGCAATTCGGCTACCTCGCGCCAACCTGCCATCTCACCAGCGAGGGAGAATGGGCGCGGCTGATTCGCATCGACCATTCGCTTCTCATCACCGAACTGATCCGCGCCGACGCCTTCAGCGGCATTGAACCGCAGATCCTGGCCGGCATCATGGCCACCCTCTCGCATGACGACGACCGGCCCGGCGCCTTCCCCCGCATCAGTCCCGGCCTGGCCTCGCTGCTGAGGCAAGTCCGTCAACTGGCCGAATCGCTGGCGCCGCACGAAGACCCGCCCCTGCTGCGCGCCGACGTGGCCGCCCTGGTCGAACGCTGGATCGGCGACCCCACCCTCACGTGGATCGGCCTCTGCCGAACCACGACGATGGCGGAGGGCGATATTTACCGGCTCCTGGCACGGACGCTCGAGTACCTGTCGCAAATTCACCAGTTGCGCAACACACATCCGGGGCTGGCGGACACGGCCGGCAAAGCCATCAAGAATTTGCGACGCGGCGTGCTGGAGGAACTCCCGTAATGCGTGATGAGTGATGGGAGATGCGTAATAAAGAGCAGAATCTCCAACCCATTACGCATAACGCGTCACGCATGACGAGAAATAGCCATGACTACCGACGAACTTGAAAAATTGCTGGCCGAACAGCCGGTTTCACGGCTGCACCGGCTCGCGCGAGGCCGCATCCACCAGCACTTCCGGCTGGGGAAGCGCCGGTTGATTGAAGCGTTGCTCCGACACTCCAGCGAAAACCGGGCTGGGCTGGAATCGGACCTGCACGCATTGACGCAGGAGAGCCCTCAACCGCCACCGCCTCCACGCCGGAAGACAACACCCGAGTCTGCCGCCCCACGGCCCCGTCAAGGTGCAAAACCGCCGACGAACCAGGTGGAGGCCGAACCGGCCGAGCCGGCGGTCGACCTGATCTCCTTTCTGGAAGGGATCGGGGTTCCCGAACCCAAGCCCTTTGTCCCCGATGCGTGGCAGGAGGACGCCCTCACATCCCTGACCACGACGGACGTGATCGTCAGCGTCCCCACCGGCAGCGGAAAAACCTACGTGGCGATCGAAGCCACGAGGCGGGCCATCGAGGCGGAGCGCACCGTGATCTACACCTCCCCCCTCAAGGCGCTGTCGAATACGAAGTTCACGGAGTTTTCCCGTCTGTTCGGATCGGATCGCGTGGGCATTCTGACCGGCGATCGGCAGGACAATCCGCAGGCCCCGCTTTTGATCATGACCACGGAAATCCTGCGGAACCTGCTCTACGATGCGGCGGGCGGTGAAATCGACGTGCGGCTGGACACCCTCGGCCTCGTCATCATGGACGAGTCTCAATACATCGCCGATCCGGAGCGGGGGGTGGTGTGGGAAGAAACGATCATCTTCTGCCCGACCCAGGCGAAACTGTTGCTGCTCTCCGCTTCCATCGGCAATCCCCAGGACATCGCCGATTGGCTGACCAGCATCAGGCCGACGCCCTGCCACCTCATCCAGCACCACCGCCGGTCCGTTCCCTTACGCGCCGGCTATCTCCATCCGAACGGAAAACTGACGCCCCTCTTTCGCTCGGTGGGCATTCCCCACGGAGGCGGAACGCCCTTGCATCCCGAAGCCAAGCGTCTCTTCGCCCAGTACGAGGAAGAGACCCTGCGCCCCAACCGATGACCGTCGCACGGCCACCGAACGCCTACCGAAGCTCCAGCATCTTACGGTACAGCTCCACGTATGCACGGGCGGACTTGGCCCAGGATACGTTCGTGCCCATGCCGGCCCGGATAAGCGCCTTCCACTCCTCCCCTTCCGCATAGACCCGCAGCGCCAGAAGGACGGTCGTGAGCAGCGCGTCCTTGGCGGCCTCGCCGAACAGGAAGCCGGTGGCACGCCCCTCCCTGATAGCCTGAGGCGAATACGGCACCACCGTATCGGCGAGCCCCCCGGTCCGCCTCACGATCGGCACGGTGCCGTACCGCAAGCTGTACAATTGGCTCAAGCCGCAGGGTTCGTAGCGCGACGGCATCAGGAGCATGTCCGCCCCCGCTTCAATCCGATGCGCCAGCCCTTCATCGAATCCGATGGACAAGCCGACCTTCCGGGGAAACTGCGCGTGGAGCGCACGGAACCTGGCTTCGGCAGCGGGGTCGCCGCTCCCCAGGAGCACGACCTGGAGGTCGAGCATCGCCAGTTCGGGCAACACGTCGGCCACCAAGTCCAGCCCCTTCTGCTCGGTCAGCCGCGAGACGATTCCCAACAGCGGGACCTCCGCACGGACCGGCAGGTTCATTTCCCGCTGCAAGGCCGCCTTGCAGACCGTTTTGCCCGAGAGATCCGAGGCCGAATACCGACAGGGCACATAGGGATCGGCCGTTGGATTCCACAGATCCACATCGATGCCGTTGACGATCCCCGCCAGCCGGTCCTGCCGCTCGCGCAGGACCCCATCAAGACCGAAGCCGAACTCAGGCGTCTGGATCTCGCGGCTATACGTCGGGCTCACCGTCGTGAGGAAATCGGCAAAGACGAGGCCCCCCTTCAGGAGGCTCACAGACCCATAAAACTCCAGCGCCTTGGGCGTGAAGAGTTCAGTGCCCAGGCCGGTCTTCCAATAGTCCATCGCCGGGAAAAGCCCCTGGTAGCCGATGTTGTGGATCGTGAACATCGTCCGGAGCCCGTGAAACGGCGACGGCCCTGCGTAAAGCGTCCGCAAGTACACCAGGCTGAGGGCGGTCTGCCAATCGTGCGCATGGAACACATCCGGCACCCAGCCCGACTCTTCCTTCAGGATCGGCAAGAGTTCCAGCACCGCGCGGCTGAAGAAAGCAAACCGCTCCAAGTTGTCGGAATAGTCGCGGCCGGCTTCCTGATAGAGCCCCGCCCGGTCGAAGTAGGGATCATGCCGGACAGCCAGCACGCGTCCCCGACCGTCAGGCAACGTCCCCTGCTCGATAATCGCGTCAATCGGCCCGAGCGCGGTTGGAACGGCGAGACGCCGCCACTCCTTGAGCCCCAGTGCGGCCCCATCGATCGTGCCGTAACGCGGGATGACGAGACAGACGCGATGGCCCAACCGGGCCAGTTCACGAGGCAGCGCCCCGGCAACGTCGGCGAGCCCGCCGGTCTTGGCGAAGGGAACCGCCTCGGGCGAGGCCATCAGAATGTTGAGGGGGTATGGGTCCATGCCGAGGTCCGTCATCTGCCGGACAACCTACTGCGGGACGGGCAAGGCTTTTTCCAGTCCTGTTCGAAACTGCTCCTCGTCCTTCCACTGCTTCACGACCGCCAGGATCTGCTCGGCAGACAGCCGTTCGCGATAGACCAGGCGCTGGTCGATAAAGCCCAGCAATTCTCCCCGGTCCGCATAGGCCAGGAACAGCGCGTCCTCTAAAACCGTCGTAGAATCCCAGCCCTGTGGGGACTCGCCCAGCGGCACACGGAATCGCGGGAGGTAATTGCCGTTCTCCAGCGGGAAAAACTGCACCCGCGCACGGTAGCGATACGTCGGCTGCCCCCAGGTCTCAAGAAACGCTTTGCTGCTGAGCGCGCGGAGGCGAATCTCATTGTTGGCAATGTTTCGTTTCTGATGGTCCAGGGACGGCAACACAAACGGAGGACCGCAGGCCCCCAAGAGGAGAGCCAGGACGGCGCAAAGAAGGGCGGACGACGCGGTGCGTCCGGCTGATCCGGGTGCACGTCCCGTCATCGAGCCGGCCCCGCTGGACCGATGCCCCTGCGGCATTCGCAACCTTCGATTGACGACGTCGGGCTCTGAAAAAAGTCCACGATGGCTCCCGGGCGGATCACAGAGACTAGAGCAGTCGCCGGCTCCTCGATTCCGCCGGCTTGACCGGCACACAGACATCGCACTGGCAGACCCGGCGGAGAAACGCATAGGAATAGAGGCCGGTGTCGTGGCCGTCGCTGAACGTAAACTTCAACGCATAGCGGCCGACCGGTTCGATATCGGTGACGGCGATGAACATGGGCACGTCGTCCGGCGTGATGCGCAACTCGCCGGTCCACTCATCGGTACAGGCAGCGCAGGGACAATGCTGCCGGAGGTAGCGGACCGGATAGATCCCCTTGTGCCCGTCGGACCATTCGATCCCGAGCACCCCCTTGTCCAGCCAGTCCATGTCTCTGGGTTCGACGACCGTCTGGGCCATCTTTCTCCGCCCTGCCGCACGACAACCGCTGTGTACTTGTGTACTATAGACGACCCACAGCCGACTGCACAAGAAAACGTCAGGTCATCGTTTCAGTTCATACGCCGGCTCGCCGGCCTCTGCCGCCAGGAAATCCACCGGCGGGAGGCGTTTGCCCGCGACGACGGTGACATAGGCTTCGATGGCCGTTTCCAATTCGCTCCGCACCTGACCACCGGCCTTGAGCCGGTTCAACACCTCCGGGGTCATGCGCAAGGCTTGCTGGAGAAACGCGAGGCTGCCGGGGGCCAGGAACAGATACCGCTCCGACCGGCGTCTGGTGCAGGCATCGCAGACCAAGCCCCCGGCCTGGGCCGAGAAGCGACCCGCCGTCCCCTCCCCCTGGACTTGCATGTCCTGGCCGCAGGCAGCGCAATGGTCGGTTTGGGGGCGGAACCCGGTCAGGCCCAGAAGCTTGATCTGAAACAGGAGCGTGGTCAGACCCGGATCGTGCCCTTCGTTGAGCGAGCGGAGTCCCCGCAAGAGCGTTTCGAAGATGCGCGGCGCCGGATCCCCGTCCGCGGTGATGGCGATCACCAGGTTGGCCATGCGAGCCGCCCCGGCCATCAAAACCAGGTCCTCGCGCAAGGCCGGAAAGGTCTCCTTGATGTCGGCCTGCGACACGCGGTGGAGCGTGTCGTTGGGTTTCTCGAACAAGTTCAGGTCGCAGGACACGAAGGGTTCCAGGGCGCTGCCGAAGCGGCTTTTCATCCGCCGCGCGCCGCGCGCGACCCCGCGCAGCTTGCCGAACCGGAGGGTGTAAAACGTGACGATCCGATCGGCTTCGCCCCACTTGCGACTCTTGAGCGTGATGGCCGTGGTCTTCAGCAGCGGCATGAATGCAACAAGGCAATGGGCGAGGGGCGATAGGCGATAGGTACGACGCTGAACAAATCGGCCTCCTTCACCTCTTATCTCGCCTATGGCCTATAGCCCAACGCCTCTTCACTTGAGGTGTTCGATGAGCGCGGTCGCCAGGGCGAGGTAGATAGTGATGCCGGTGATGTCATTGGCCGTGGTCACGAAGGGGCCTGCCGCCACCGCCGGGTCCACGCCGATGCGCCTGAGCACCACGGGCATGATCGTGGCCATGCTTGTCGAGACAAAGAACGCGATGATCAAGGAGATGCCGACCACCATCCCGAGGAACCCCTGGTCGTGCCAGATCCAGCCGACCCCGGTCAGGATGAGGCCGCAGGCGAGCCCCAGCAGCAGCCCGATCCGGATCTCGCGGAAAAAGACCTTCCACACGTCGGTCAACTCGATCCGGCCGGTCGCCAAGCCGCGAATGATCAGGGTCGAGGACTGGAGGCCCACGTTCCCGCCCATCGCGGCGATGACCGGGATGAAGGTGACGATGGCCACAACTTCCTGGATGGTATAGCGGAACCACCAGAGGATCGCGCCGGAGACCAGACTGCCGATCAGGTTCGTAAAGAGCCAGGGCAGGCGCGAGCGGGCCGCATCCAGGCTGGAGGACGTCATGAGCGTGTCCTCCTCGGCGGCGCCGGCCATCTTGAGCATGTCCTCCGTGGCCTCTTCGCGGATGACGTCCACCACGTCGTCCACCGTGATGATCCCCACCAGCGTGTTGTCTTTCTCGACCACCGGAATGGCCAAGAGGTTATAGCGGGCGACCTGGCGGGCCACTTCTTCCTGGTCCACGTCCACCGCGACGCTCAACACGTCGGTCGCCATGATGTTCTTGAGCGGCGTGGCGGGCGGGACCGTCAGCAGTTGGCGGAGGGACAGGACGCCCACCAGGCGATCCTCCTTGTCGGTCACGTAGATGTAAAAGACCATCTCCGCGTCGGTGGCGTGTTGGAGGCGCCGGATCGCTTCCTGGGCGGTCGCATCCTCGGGCAGGGAGAAAAACTCCGTGGTCATGATGCCGCCGGCCGTATCCTTGGGATACTTCAGCAGGTCGGCGATTTCCGTGGAGTCCTCCGTCTTCATCAACGTGAGGATCTCCTTGGACTGTTCCTCCGGCAACACACCCAGGATGTAGGCCACGTCGTCCGGTCCCAGATCTTTGAGCAGCCAGGCCACGTCGGAAGCCGGCATGTCCGCCAGCACCTGTTGGATGCTGTCCGCATCCAGCTCGCTGAGGACCTTGCCCCGTTCCGATTCCCCGCGCACCAGCTCGTACACGGTACGCTTGTCCTTGGGCGTGGACAGGTGGGCGATCACCTTGGCGATGTCGGCCGGGTGCATCCGCCCCAGCATCTTGCCCAAATTGGTGATGGCCCCGCGGCGGAGCAGACGCTGGAAGGACGCCAGCACGAGATCGAACTTCGTCTGGCCTTTCTCCGGGGCTTCCTTTGAGAGGTCCTTGGAGAGGTCCTTCAGCGGGTCCTTCTCGATCTGTCGTATCCGTTCGACCG
>SCVQ01000031.1 GCA_004296865.1 Nitrospirota bacterium | reverse complement strand
CTCCGCCGACGTACAGGGTATCGAGGCGCCGCCCCCCGACACTGTTGCGGAGTGCGTGCAGGCGCATCTCGCACAGGAGGGATTCCACGAAGGCCTGAGCTCGGTCTTCGCGGTGGATGCGAAGATAAAAGGCGCAGAAGTGGCAGCGCGTCCGGCAGAAGGGCACGTGGATGTAGAGGCCGACAGACATGTGCGCTCAGTGCAATCTCAGAGGGCTTTTGGTCACGTCCTTTGTCAGGGCGATCTCGATTTCGTCAAGCGGGGAGAGCCCACGATTGCGAATGTGCGCCGTCCAGTTCGGATGCTTGCGCAAGGTGTCGAAGATCACCCGCAAGAGTTCCGGTTTGACCAGACGCTCCCAGTCCTGAGTCCATCGCGCGTTGTCTTCCTCGCCTTCGTAGTCTTCCGGGAAGGAAGCCTTAAGGCTGAAGCGGAGGGTAAAGATCTTTTCTTCCTGAAACATGCCATCCTCCGGTCGTATCGTGCAACGCCCAGTCGGCGTTGCGATGAGCGTCGAGAGACTCTATAATAGCATCCACAAGCCTAACAGGGGAGAGAAACGATGCCGATCTTTGAATATGTCTGTCAGGAATGTCGTCACAAGTTCGAAATGATCGTGCAGGGTTCCACGGTGCCGGCCTGTCCGTCCTGCAAGACGACGAAGTTGGAAAAGCAGATTTCAGGCTTCGCGGTGGGGGCGACCGAAGGCTGGGCTCCATCCGGTGGGCCGGGCGGTGGATCGGGCTCCTGCGGGTCCTGCGGTGATCCACGAGGTCCCGGCGCCTGCTCGATGAACTAGCGGCTGTTGAAAAAGCCTTCCAGCTGCGTTCTCGCTCGCTCAAGCCCTCAACGTACAGATCAAGTACGCCTCGGGCTTTCGCGTCGCTGCGGCCTTGCTGGACAGACTTTTTGAACAGCCTTCAAGGCGATGAGGAATGGGCAAATGAGCGGCGCCAACGAGCAATCTGTCCGTCAGGCTATTCAGACCCTCTCGCAATCCGATCCCATCCCGAAACTGCTCCCGCAGGTCAAGTTGGGAAAAATGAAGCCGACCGATCCTGGGCTGCGCGCCATTACGGAAGCCTGGCTGGGGACGTATCAGAAAGTCATCGAGACCGGGCAGGCGTTTGACCAAGGCGTGCTGCGACGGCTGGACCCCTCGCCTCGATTGGACCTGCTGATTCAAGCCGGGGTGCTGGCGGAAGACCGGCCCCCCGTGATCGCACTCCGCGCGGCATTCGACCGGGCGTTGGCCGGCGCCGCTTAACCCTTCCATGTGGAAGTTGGCTGTCCTGGCAATCATCGGCTTCGTGGCAGCCGATCCGCTGGTCCTCTTTGGCCAGGAAGCCAGTGGCACGCGGCCCCTGTTGGTTCTGGGCCGCGACAAGCTGCAGTCCGTCCTTCCCTCCGATACCCATCTTCTCGTCGAAGCCGGCGCAATCGAACGGTTCTTGGAGCAGTTGGACGGCACACCGCCGGACTGGGCAACGGTCTACGGCCAGGGGCACCATGATCCGGGCCATGACGACCGGCTGTTTTCCTTGAACCGTGAGCGCGATGCTGGACGCGAGGGGAAAACGGCACTCCGCTGGAAAGTGACCTTTCTCTGGTCCGGTGAACTGTCCCGGTACGATCAGAAAGCCAGCGGTTTCAGCGTTGCCGTCGGGCCGAAATTTTATCGGACTCGCTGGGGCTTCGTACGGTTCAAGCCGGAGAATCTGCCCGGTAATCTCATGGCCATTCCGAACCCCAGACTGCGGGAATCCTTGCGGCGAAAACTTGAGCAGGGGGAGCGGATCGAGATCGAGGTGGCGATGACGGGCCGGCTGATTCCGGAGGAGTCGCTGGTCTATGATTTTTCGCACGAGGAAGAAGGTCGCGGCCTCGTCATGCCAGTGGTGCAAATCGAGCGGGTTGAGTATCTGATGCTCCGGTAGGGACGGCGCGCTATCGATTGTCCTTTGCGCAGCGGAAGCCGGTGCCGCTGGGGCGGTCGTCCGGAAAACCGTAATCCCGGTCTGCGGTCCGCAAGCTCTTCGCCGGCTTCAGCCACGAGCCTCCGCGCGCGACCTTCAGCAAAACGCCTGCGGGACCTTTGGGATCGGTCTGCGGCGCTTTCAAATAGTAGTAAGGCTCGAACCAGTCCTGGACCCATTCCGAGGCGTTGCCCGCCATGTCGAGGAGGCCGTAGGGGCTGGCCCCTTCCGGGAAGCTGCCGACCGGGAGGGTGAGCACTTCCCCTTTCAAACCACGTTCCTTCGAAATACGTGCCCCTTCGCCGGTCAGCCAAAAAGCTTTCCACTCCTTTCCATCCTTGAATTCAATGGTACGCCCGGCCCAGTAGCTGGCGCTGTTGGCCCGCTTCAGGTCCCACTCGTTTCCCCAGGGGTAGAGACGGCCGTCGGTGCCCCGCGCCGCTTTTTCCCATTCCGCTTCAGTCGGGAGGCGCTTGTCGGCCCACTGGCAGTAGGCGGCCGCATCATGCCAACTGACGTTGACGACGGGGTGGTCCTCGCTTCCGGCGATGGGATGGCCCTGCTCCCAGAGAGTCACGGCCGGGTCGGGGTTGGCC
>SCVQ01000277.1 GCA_004296865.1 Nitrospirota bacterium | reverse complement strand
GAGCGACGTTCCTTGCGCGCCTTGCGGCGGTCCTCCGGGTTCAGTAGACGCTTACGAATGCGCAGGTTGGTCGGGGTGATCTCGACCAACTCGTCCGAGTCGATGTATTCCAAGGCAAATTCCAACGTCATTTGCCTTGGCGGGGTGAGGGTCAGGGCTTCGTCCGACCCGGAAGCACGCATGTTGCTGAGATGTTTGGCCTTGCAAATATTGACGTCCATGTCCTCGTCCCGGCTGTTCGCGCCTACCACCATGCCTTGGTAGACATCGACGCTGGGGCCGATGAACAGGGTGCCTCGTTCTTGAATCATGAAGAGGCCGTAGGCATTGCTGGTTCCGTCCTCGTAGGCGACCAGCGATCCGTGCGGCGCGACCTGCAAGGCGCGCTTGTCGGCCGGTTCGTAGCGCTGGAAGACGTGGTTCATGATGATGGTCCCTCGGGTCTTGGCCATGAGGATGTTCTTGAGGCCGATCACCCCTCGGGTCGGGATATAATATTCCAAGTGCATTTCGCTGGCGTTGCCTTCCGAATGGGCCAGCTTCATGTGCCGGAGCTGGCCGCGGCGCTGTCCGATCTCCTCGATGACCATCCCCTGGTATTCGGCCGGGACGTCGATCATCAGTTCTTCGTAAGGCTCCGTGAGGACTCCTGCGTCGTCGTGGAGGATGACTTCCGGCTGCGACACCTGTAGCTCATAGCCCTCCCGCCGCATCTGCTCGATCAGCACCCCCAGGTGCAGTTCGCCGCGGCCCGCCACCAGAAAACGGTCCGCACTGTCGGTTTCCTCCACGCGGAGGGACACGTTGGTTTCCAGCTCCTTGAACAGGCGCTCCCGCAGGTGGCGGGAGGTCAGGAATTTTCCTTCCCGGCCTGCGAAGGGACTGTTGTTGACGGCGAAGGTCATCTGGACGGTCGGCTCGTCGATGGACACGGGAGGCAAGGCGACCGGTTGGTCTACGTCGGCGATGGTCTCGCCGATGCTGATGTCCGGCAGGCCTGCGATCGCGACGATTTCTCCGGCCTCGGCTTGCTCCACCTCCGACCGGTCCAGGCCTGAAAAAACCGCCAGCTCGGCGACCTTTCCGATGACCTGGGTGCCGTCGCGCTTGATCTGCATGACGTTCTGCCGTCGGGCGATCGAGCCGGAGAGAATCTTCCCGATCCCCATTTTCCCCTTGTACGAATCGTAGGACAGCGCCAGCACCAAGAGTTGGAGTGGCGCGTTGGCATTGATGGCCGGGGCGGGGGTCTGTTCCAGGATCGTGTCCATGAGGGGCCGGATATCGGTGCCCGGGGTCTTCAAGTCCAGCGTGGCAATGCCGTTGATGGCGGAAGTGTAGACAATGGGAAAGTCGAGTTGCTCGTTGGTCGCGCCCAGGTGTACGAAGAGGTCGAAGGTGCGGTTGAGGACGTCGTCGATGACCGCGTCCGGCCGGTCGATCTTGTTGATGACCACGATGGCTCGATGGCCGAGTGCGAGCGCCTTGCGCAGGACGAAGGTGGTCTGCGGCATCGGGCCTTCCTTGGCATCGATCAGGAGGAGCACGCCGTCCACCATCCGGAGGGTTCGCTCGACTTCGCCGCCGAAGTCGGCATGGCCCGGGGTGTCGACGATGTTGATCTTGACGTCGTTGTAGGTGACGCTGACGTTCTTGGCGCGGATCGTGATGCCGCGCTCCCGTTCCTGGTCCATGGAGTCCAGGATGCGCTCGCCCATCTCGTTGATCTTGCGATGGACGTGCGTCTGGCGGAGCATGGCGTCCACCAACGTGGTCTTGCCGTGATCCACGTGGGCGATGATGGCGATATTTCGAATGTTCTGCCGGCGGTCGGACGGCGCTTGTCCAGCCGTGGTGGGCGAGCCTGCGGTCGTTTGTTGATTCATGTGTGTCGGTACCCTTCAGCCAAAAAAAATGACGCCGCTCACAGACGGCGTCGGAAGGAATTATACGCGATACAGGCGGTCAAATACAAGTGGTGCGCCGCATCGAGGGAGGCTGGCGGAATCGGGGGACGGGATTGAGTTTTAGAAGGCGCCATTGTATGGTAATTCATCGTCCGACGTCCCTGCCGCCGGCGTCCCCCGTGAGGAGTCCTACTGCATGCCCGTCAGTGAGCCCTTGTTCGACCGACACCTGTCTGCGCGGCGCTCGCGCTGGCGTTTTGTTCTCGCGGCGTTGATGGCTCTCGTCGGCTTGTTGGGCGGGATCGTCGCCGGTAGCTTGTGGTATGCCTCGCAGGACCTCCCACCCCTCGATTCTCTTCAGGCGTACCAGCCGAGTCTTGTGAGCCGTGTCTATTCGGATGACCGTCAGGTCATCGGCCAGCATTACGTGGAACGGCGGATTCTGACGCCGCTCGTGGACATTCCGCAAAGCCTGGTCAACGCGGTGATTGCGGTGGAAGACGCGCGGTTCTTTGAACATCCCGGCCTGGACGTGATCGGGATCGTCCGGGCGTTCTGGACGAATCTGCGCCGGGGCGGCAAAGTGGAGGGGGCCAGTACGATTACGCAGCAATTGACCCGCTCCCTCTTCCTGTCTCCGGAGCGGACCTACGGGAGAAAGTTCAAAGAATTGATCTTGGCCTACAAGATGGAGTTGATCCTGAGCAAGGAGCAGATTCTGGAGTTGTACCTGAACCAGATTTATTTCGGCCAGGGGGCCTACGGCGAGATCGGAAGAGC
>SCVQ01000276.1 GCA_004296865.1 Nitrospirota bacterium | reverse complement strand
TCAGGCTTTCGCCCATTGCGCAATATTCCTCACTGCTGCCTCCCGTAGGAGTCTGGCCCGTGTCGCAGTGCCAGTGTGGCTGATCGTCCTCTCAGACCAGCTACCCGTCGTTGCCTTGGTAGGCCGTTACCCCACCAACAAGCTGATAGGACGTGAGCCCATCCTTGAGCGCTGTACCCACGGTACAGCTTTCCTTCCACCCCCGCAAGGATGGAAGCGTACGCGGCATTAGCCAACCTTTCGGCTGGTTATTCCCCACTCGAGGGTAGGTCACCCACGTATTCCTCACCCGTTCGCCACTGTACAAGCGTATTACTACGCCTTCTCGTTCGACTTGCATGTGTTAAGCGCGCCGCCAGCGTTCGTTCTGAGCCAGGATCAAACTCTCATTAGGTTTCTATTCGAATTGAATTCAAGGGCCGCCACTTCAATACACCTTACTTGTTCGCTCTATTCAGTTGTCAAAGAACAAAAAAATCCGTCAGGACCGCTAACTCTACTCCATCACGATCTGCGATGTCAAGTAGGGATTTAGAACCGACAGGCCGGAAGGTTTCGCCACCGACGGTTCTCGTTATACACGCACCTACCAATCACTGTCAAGAGCCTAAAACATAAAAAATACGGCCCCAGGTCAAAGCGGCTGGATTCCCGCGTGCCGCGCCCAGAGCTGGTCCGCACGGGGGTCCGCAAAGTCGGCACCGGAATCCTCTTGCGGGACTGCCGGGCCTGTACGATAATGAGCAGCGATGTCACTCAAGCGCCGCACCATCCTCAAGCTCGGCGGCCTAGGCCTGCTCGCGGGGCTGACCGGCTGCGATGCCCTCGGCAGCGTCTTCGGACGTATGTTTGCCATCCCACCAAGGGAAACCACCTACTTCACCCCCAACGACAAGTTCTACATCGTCAACTACATGGACTCCCCGTTCAACGTCTCGCGCGACCTGAACGTCGAGCAATGGAAACTCTCGGTCACCGGCGAGGTCAAGCATCCCATCTCCCTCGGCTGGCGGGATCTTTTAAACCGCGACTCCTTCGAGCAGGTCGTCACGCTGGAATGCATCGACACCCTCCCCGGCGGGGACAGTCTCGGGAACGCCCAGTGGCGCGGCATTTCTCTGAAGCAACTCTTACTGGATGCCGGCACGGATGAAGAACTCGCCCGAGACGTCGTCTTCCGCGCCGCCGACGGCTACGACGACAGCATCCCCTTCGCCCGCGCCATGCAGGACGACGTGATGCTGGCCTACGTGATGAACGGTGAGAAACTCCCCAAGGCCCACGGCTTTCCCCTGCGGCTCATCGTGCCGGGCCTCTATGGGATCAAGAACGTGAAGTGGATTAGCGAAATCGAAGTCTATCCCGGAGACTACAAAGGCTACTGGCAACGCAAGGGCTGGACGGATGACGGGACGATTAAAATCTTCTCCCGCATCGACAGCCCCGGCCATTACCAGGCCTTGCGTGGCCCCGAGCAGACCTTCCGTGGCATCGCCTTCGGCGGCCCCAACTCAATCTCAAAAGTCGAGGTGAGCTTCGATGCGGGCAAGACCTGGCACGAGGCCGAGCTGGAACCACCCCTCTCCACGAAATCCTGGATGATCTGGAACTACCGCTGGCGCCCGCCCAAGCACGGCAAGTTCCAGGTCGTCGTCCGCGCCACCGACAGATC
>SCVQ01000275.1 GCA_004296865.1 Nitrospirota bacterium | reverse complement strand
GTCTTGCGCAAGCCGGCGCCCGTGCCGGGCTTCTTCGTCGAGATGCTCCGGCACATGCAGCAGTATGACTGCTCCAAGGCGATCCGGGAGCTGGACTATCCCCGCAGTCCTGTCGAGCAGGCCATTCGCGATGCGCTATTGTGGTTCCGCACCAACGGCTATCTCTAGGCCGCTGAAAAAGGCCCCCAACTTTGTTCTCGGTCGCTCGAACCCTCTCAACGTACTTCTCCAGTACGCCTCGGGGTCCTCGCTCCTTGCGGCCTCGTTGGATGACCTTTTGAGCGGCCTGCTCCAAGTCACATGGAGAGCTTCTCGGCCACGTTCCGCATCTGCACGCCGTGGGCCAGCGAGGCGCCGCCGCGGATCGCGCAGGCGACGTGGACCGCTTCGGTCATCTCCTCGATGTTGGAACCCTTCTCCAGACAGGCCTGCGTGTAGGCGTCGATGCAATAGGGACATTGGATGCCATGGGCGACGCCGAGGGCGATCAAGGCCTTCTCCCGCTCGGTCAGCGCGCCTTCCGCAAAGACGGCGCTGTAGTAGCTCATGAACTTCTCCCAGAGTTCCTTGTTGCCCTTGCCCATGTCTGCGAATTTGCCCAGGTCGTGGGGATGGTAATAGGTATCCATGATCAATCTCCCAGTTGAAAGTTAAGAATGGAGAATGGAGAGTTTCAGGCAACTCGTCATTCTCAACTCACAACTCTACACTCTTTCGTTAGGCTGTCCCCGGTTGGTCCGGCTCCGCCTCGCCCAGGACCTGGGCGAAGCGGTGCCCTACGATGCCGGCCACCTTGGCCATCAAATCGGAGACTTCTTTCCACTCGTCCGGCGACAGGTCGTGCTTGATCTGCGGGTGAATCGCCCACTGGGCGTTCACCTTCCGCCCGCTGCGGGTGACCTCGACCTTGAGCAGTTCGACCTCCTGCGCCGTGTCGGCCTCGCCGTTCGGCGATTTGCCGGCGCCTTCAGGCGGCTTGCCGGAGGGGGGATTTTGAGTGGCCATGGTGCTCTCCTGGGTTCGTCAATCGGCGTCCATCATACCGCATCTGCGCGTGGGCTGCACGGCTTCGGGGGAAGCCTGTCTGTCCCGTGCGGCGAGATCCCGCCGGCGGTCAGGCCTGATGGAGCACGTCGAGCATCTCCTGATGGATCAGCCCGTTGCTGGCCAGAAGGGACGGCTGATGGATTGAAAACGGGGCGCCCGTGAGATCGGTCACCTGTCCGCCCGCCTCCAGAACCATGACCAGCCCCGCTGCTGTGTCCCAGGGATGAAGCGTGAGTTCCCAAAATCCGTCGAAGCGTCCCGCTGCCACGTAGCAGAGGTCCAGCGCGGCCGTCCCGGTCCGGCGCACGCCCTGGGCCCGCAGCGCGAAATGGGAGAAGTGGTTCAGGTTGTTTTTCGGATTGTCGCGGATGTCGTAGGCAAAGCCGGTGACCACCAACGATGTCGTGAGCGTGGGGGTCTTGGAAACGTGGAGCGGTTTGCCGTTCAGGAATGCGCCGGCGCCGGTCTCGGCCGTGAACAGTTCCCGGCGAGTCGGGTCCAGGACCACGCCCAGGATGCATCGGCCGCGATATTCCAGCCCGATGGATACGCAGTAGGCCGGGAAACCGTGGGCAAAATTGGTGGTGCCGTCCAGTGGGTCGATGACCCACTGATACTCATCGTCGCTTCCCTTGTACAGCCCCCGCTCTTCGGCCAGGATCCGGTGTCCGGGGAAGTCCTTGCCGATCGCCTCCACAATGGCCTGCTCGGCGCGTCGGTCGGCGTCCGTGACCAGGTTCACGGTGTCCTTGTAGTCCACGCGGAACCCGTTGTGCGTACAGTCGTCGAGGATCGCTCCGGCGATCCGAGCGGCCTCGACGGCGGTGGCTTTCAGGCGCGCACGTGTGGATGGAGGGGGAAGCGGTACCGTCGGCATCGGCGGATCATACCATAAGAAGGGCCGAGCGACCGTAGTCCCCGCCTCTTCTTGCTCCGCTGTCCGCGATGCGGTATCTTGCGGACGATGGCTGACGATCCTGAAATCCAAGCGCTGCGGGATGCGTTTCGGCATCACCTGGAAGTCTTCTACGCAACGCTGAAGCTCGCGCCGCCGTATCACAGCGTCGAGAAAGCGATCGCGCACCTGACTTCCGCGCTCAAGGCCCTGACGCCGGAAGAGCGGGCGCGGATCGCTGCGGACGAGGCCCAGCGGTGGACGCAGTACCGGACGGCCTTCGTGGCCTCAGGATTGGTCCTCAAGCACCGCGGCATCATCGCCGGTCTGGCCCGTTCCGGCAAGGTCGACCTTCCCGACGAGTACAAGCCCCTCCTGGATTCTTTCCTCTCCTGATCCGCTCTCATCTATGAAAAGCCGGCTGCCACGAAACGTCTGGGTCACGGGCTGGGTCAGCTTTTTCATGGACGTCAGCTCTGAAATGGTCTATCCCCTCGTCCCCTTGTTCCTTTCCTCCACGCTCGGTGTCAGCAAATCGGTGGTAGGTGTCATCGAGGGGATCGCTGAGGCCAGCGCAAGCCTGCTCAAATTGTTCTCCGGCATGCTGGCTGACCGCTTCGGCAAAAACAAACTGCTGATGGGGATCGGGTACGCCACCTCCGTGGTCTCTCGTCCCCTGCTGGCGCTGGCGACGGGCTGGGGCATGGTGCTGACAGCCCGATTCACCGACCGGGTCGGCAAGGGAATCCGGACTGCTCCCCGCGATGCCATCATCGCTGGCTCCGCCCCACCGGAGCGGTGGGGGCTGGCCTTCGGCTTCCATCGGGCACTGGATACGGCGGGGGCCATCGTCGGACCCGCTGTGGCCCTCCTCATTCTGGCCGTCTGGGCAGCCGACTATCGACTGGTTTTCTGGTTGTCCATTATCCCCGGCATGTTGGCTGTTGCGTTGATTGTCTTGTTCATTTCAGCCGACGGACGGTCGTCCAAGACACGGCCGCCCTTCTCGTGGTCCTTCGGTGGGTTCGATCGGAGTTTTCAGGGATTCCTCCTGGTTATCGGCCTGTTCTCCTTGGGCAATTTCAGCCACGCGTTCCTGATTCTCAAAGCTGAACAAGTGGGGATGAGCCCGGCCTTGATCTCCGGGGTCTATTTGGTCTTCAACGCCGTCTATGCTCTGGTGTCGATCCCTGGCGGAATGTTGGCGGACCGGTTCGGCAAGCGACGGATGATCGTCGGAGGATTCGGGCTCTTCGCTGGTGTGTATGCCGGGTTTGCCTTGGCCACAGCTCCCTGGCAGATCGCCGCCTTGTTCGCACTCCACGGAGGCTATATGGGGCTGACGGACGGAGTGCAGCGAGCCTACCTGGCCACGCTCGTCCCGGAGGGGCAGAAAGCCACGGGGTTCGGTCTGTTTCACCTGGTCGTGGGTGCGGCGATTCTGCCGGCAAGCCTGATCGCCGGACTCCTGTGGGACCATGTCGGACCAGTCGCACCATTCTGGTTTGGTGCAGGACTGGCCATACTGGCCGCCACTACGTTTGTCAGTCTTTCCCGCCGCCGCCGGGCTCCGTCGTGACACCCTCGCTCGGTGAGACCGCTCACGTCTGCTCGAAGGCGGTCTTCAGGTCCTGATAGGCCTGCATGAGCCGGTGATTCTCCAGCCGATAGGCGAAGGCCACGGTGACGAGGCCGAAGGCGAGCACCAGCAACCCGATGCCGAGGATGCCCAGCCCCATCAGGATGCTGCTGAGCGATGCGAGTCCCCCATCGGTCAAGTACAGGATCACAAACGTGATCGTCCCGATCCCTACGGTGAGAAACCAGAGCAGAGTCAGGATGGCTGAGGACCAGGGGATCAACTTGTGGCAGACCAGCTTGGTGGCCTCCCCGTCCGCTTCCAGTTCGATAGAGCCCTTCATGGGCCAGGCGGTCCTGAGCCGGCGTTGCGGGCGCAGCACCAGCTGCCGCTCGTCCGGAAACAGGCGCGCAGCGCCGTGGGAGAGTTGGAGCAGGCCGGTGCTGCCGAACTGCGCCGCCAGCTTCGTGACAGACACCA
>SCVQ01000274.1 GCA_004296865.1 Nitrospirota bacterium | reverse complement strand
GAGGCGGCGTTCTCCCACCTGGGGCTGGACTACCGGAATCACGTGGTGGTTGACCCGCAATTCATCCGGCCCGCCGAGGTGGAGACTCTGCTGGGCGATGCCACCAAAGCCAGGCAGAAGCTGGGCTGGTCCTGTCAGGTGAAATTCAAAGACCTGGTCCGTGAGATGGTCGAGGAAGATGTGCGGCTCCTGACCGGCACACGATCCAGGCTGGGCTGATGGTGCGCAATCGAAGGGCCTGTTAGGATCGCGTTATTTGCGAGGGGTGGTGTCTCGTGCCGGCTGCGCGAAAGAAAAGGCGTTCTCATAAGCCCACCCGGTCCTCTCTCCTGGCTTCCTTGAAGCAGGTCCGCCTGGTTGCTTCGGATGTGGATGGGGTCTTGACCGATGCGGGGATGTACTACTCCGAGTCCGGAGACGAGTGGAAGAAGTTCAACACGCGCGATGGGATGGGCATCAAGTTGCTCCAGCGCGCTGGCCTGATTACGGCGCTGGTCACGATGGAGCAGGCCAAGCTGGTGGTCAGACGGGCGGAGAAGCTGGCCGTTCCCGAGGTGTACTTGGGGGTGCAAGACAAGCTGGCGGTCCTGCGCGAACTGGCAGCCAAGCACGGCCTGACGCTCCGGCAAGTCGCCTATATTGGCGATGATGTGAATGACCTGGAGGCGCTCAAGGCGGTGGGGTTTTCCGCTGCGCCGTCCGATGGGGTGCCGCCGGTCCTCAAAGTCGTTGATTACGTCTGTCGCAAGAAGGGCGGGGAAGGGGCTGTCCGTGAGGTGGCCGACCTGATCCTCCTGGCTCGAGATGGCCGTGTGACATGAGTGAGATGTTGCTATGAAGCGTGACCCACATCTCTATGCCGTGATCCTGGCCGGAGGGAGCGGGACGCGATTCTGGCCGTTGAGCCGATCGCTCTACCCGAAACAACTCCTGCGCATTATCGGCGACGAGACCCTGATCCAGCAGACCATGCGGCGGGTTCTCCGTTGTGTGCCGGCCACACAGGTGCTCATTTCGACGACGCCTGCGCAGGCCGATTCGATCCGCTTTCAACTGGGCGAATGGAAGGACGACCTACAGGACAACTTCGTGATCGAGCCGGAAGGGCGCAATACCGCCCCGGCGATCGCGCTGGTTGCGGCCCACTTGCTCCGCCGGGACCCCGAGGCCGTCATGCTGGTGCTGCCTGCCGACCATGTCGTCAAGGGGGACCGGCGATTCCAAACAGCCGTGGCGCTCGGGGCTGAACTGGCCAGGCTGGACCGACTGGTGACCTTCGGCGTGCCCCCCATTAGGCCGGAGACCGGTTATGGGTACATCCAGCCGAATCGACGCGTCAAGCTGGCAGCGCGAGGCGGGCTGGTCGGGCATTCGGTTGCGCGCTTTGTCGAGAAACCGGATATCGCGACGGCCAGGCGGTACGTGAAGGCCGGAAACTATTACTGGAACAGTGGGATCTTCATGTGGCGCGCCGCCGTCATCTTAAGCGAGCTGGTGCGGCATCAACCGGTCTTGGCCGGGGGCATGAAAAAGATCCAGGCGCTGCTGGGGCTTCGCGATATCGCGGCGATGGCCAAGCTGTATCGACGGTTGCCTTCGATCTCGATCGACAACGGCGTGATGGAGCGTTCTTCACGCGCCGCCATGATCCCGGTCGACTTTCTCTGGTCCGATGTCGGCAACTGGAGCAGCCTGGAGGAAATATCGCCGCGCAACGGGGCCGGTAACGTGGTCAGCGGCAGGGTCGTAGACCTGGACAGCCGCGACTCGATCGTCTATGCGGACCGCCGGCTCGTTGCGACGATCGGGCTGTCCGACATGGTGGTGGTGGATACGCCGGACGCCACATTGGTCTGTCCCAAATCGCGCGCCCAGGATGTGAAGAAAGTGGTCGAGCTCCTGAAGCGGCAGGGTGCGCCGGAGCACCTTGAGCATCGTACCGTTTTCAGGCCTTGGGGTTCCTATACGGTGCTGGAGGAGGGGGCCGGCTACAAGGTCAAGCGAGTCACGGTCAATCCACAAGGGAGACTGTCGCTACAACTCCATCGCCAGCGCAGCGAACACTGGGTCGTGATTGCAGGAACCGCACGGGTCACGTGTGGCCGGCGCGTCTTCGACCTGGGAGTCGGGCAGAGTACCGGCATTCCGAGGGATACCCCCCATCGATTGGAGAATCCCGGTGTTGAGCCGTTGCATATCATCGAAGTGCAGGATGGGCCGTACCTTGGCGAGGACGACATCGTGCGCTTGCAGGACGACTAC
>SCVQ01000030.1 GCA_004296865.1 Nitrospirota bacterium | reverse complement strand
ACGTCATTGCTGGCGAAAGCAACAACGCCAACACGAACATCAACGGCCGCGGCAAAGGGAACTTCGATCGTTACGGGATTGACTTCCGCTACACGTCAAAGTTGCTCCCGGGATTGATGCTGCAAGGCGAGTATTGGCAGGGACATGACGGCGCCAACCAGACGACGGTCGGCACGCCTGCGAACGGGGCCTGCGCCACCCAAACGGTCTGCGGCGGCAATGGCGCGCCTGGCGTACAGCGGCGCACGTGGTATGTTTACGGCAAATACCTGTTTACGGACGGGCTCTTGGAAAATTGGGAACCCGTCCTGATGTATGACCAGTTCGACCCCAACACAACCGTCGGCAACGATCTCTTTACGCGTATGACCGTGGGTCTGACCTATTACTTCGAGAACCTGCCGCCGAAGATTCAGAGCAAGATTCAAATCAACTATGAATTCCGCCACCATTCCGGCAACGGTCCGGGTTTTGTGCCCGATCCGACGAGAGGCGTGGGCGATCCCTTCGCCCAGAACGCGCTCTTGGTGCAATGGCAGATCCGCTACATGTAAAAATTCCCAATTCGCGCCGTACAGGGGCGCAGCAAAGGAGCTATAATGACGATACCTATGATTCGTTTCGGTCTGGCAGCGGTACTGAGTTTGTTCTTCAGCGCTTGTGGGGCCTCTGCGCTTTTTCAAGCCAACGTCCTTAAAGACGTCGACAACGACTTTGACTTCACTGCCTGGCGAGCCTCCCCCAATGCCGTTCCCGGTCGCAAGGTTCAGCTGGGCGGCCGCATCATCCAAGCCGAGTCTTCGAACGGCGGCGTGGTGATCGTGGGAGAACAGCTTCCGATCGTCGAACATCCGGCCTACGGGCCTTCGTCCTCCGGAAGGAAGCGGACCGGAGTCTACGAGTTTGCTTTCCTGTATCCGGGCAAGATAGAATCCACTGCCTTGACAGCCGGTAACCGCTTCATCGTGGTCGGCACGACGCAACAAGCGAAAGTCGTGTCTGTAGAGGGCGCGTCGAAGACCGAGCCCTATCTGGTGGCGCAGTGCGTACACATCTGGAAAACCGAGGGACGGGAAATTTCCGATTTCCCGGAAGTGGGAGCGGGGTATTATCCGCTTGAAGAAAACACCTATTGCGCAACTGGAAAGTAGGTGCTCTGCAGGGCTGTTCTCGTTGCGGAGAGCATTGCTTTTGCTCGTCGTGCTTGGGAGCGGACTGTCGGCTTGTGTCCAGGAAGCAACTCTTGTCCGGGAAACGCCGACCGGTGGCACCGTCGCCTTTTCTTTTACGAAAGACAGCGAAACTCTCTCCTCCCAAGGGCGGCATGATGCCATCGCGCTTATCGACAAGAAATGTTCGCGAGGGTACTCCATTGTTCATGAAGGAGCGATCCCTCGTGTGAGCCAGCAAGTTGACCGCCACTGGCGCGGCCAGATCAGCACCGTCCACGACGGCGGCATCGAGGAGCGGCTCTGGGGCCTGCAATTCAAGTGCAATTGAGCGGGAACTATTTGTGCCGACTAGCCACTCGTCGGACCCGCTTGACAGCGGGTGGCATCATCCCTAGGATGCCGCAGTGTCAATAGCGCCGATTTGACGTTCAGCCGCGTCGCGCAGGATCAATTTGTGAGTGCCTATTGCTGGTTCAAGAAAACTTTGCGCGGCT
>SCVQ01000273.1 GCA_004296865.1 Nitrospirota bacterium | reverse complement strand
CATGCCGGCCCCGCGACTGTTCACCACCAAGTATTCAGGAAAAACTTCGTCAATCGTCTTGACCGGGTTATAGACATCGAGCTTCATCTCGGCTTCGCCCAACCAGTCCCCGGTGTAAATCGAGAGAACGCCCCTGGGAGTGAGCCGCTGTTTGACCAGCTCGTAAAACTCGCGGCTGAAGAGGAGCGCCGTCTGGATATAGACGGGCGGGACCATGTCGATGGCGATCAAATCGTAGCGCTCCTCCGTGGAACCCAGAAAATGCTTCGCATCGTCGATGTGCAGCCTCCAATTCTTGACGGTCTCCAGGTGATTGTATTCTCGAAACAAATCCTTCGTCAGGCCGACGACCTGTTCATCGATCTCCACCGACTCCACCGTCGCCGCCGAGCGGGACGCGTGATACACAGACGAGAGCGATCCCGTCCCGACGATCAGGACCTTGCTGCCCGGCATAAGTTGAGACGGAATCCCGGCCAGGTATCGATTGAACGATTCCAGGTCCGTGGGGTTAAAATATTCTCGCCCGTTCAACAAGAGCAGCTTCTCGCCGGACGGTTTTTGCAGAACGTCGATGCGGTTGTAGAGGGATTGGGTCGTCGCGAGAAGATGGAGGCTCGGGTCAACATCACGGCTCCGGTAAAAGTCTTCACTGGCCGCCCGTTCGAGCGGGAGATAGAAAAACCCATAGAGCAAGGAAACCGGAATCGCCAGATACAGGATTTTCTTGGAACCGAACACGTAGGCCAGGATCAGCGAGAAATTCAAGAAGTACAGGACCAGCAGCGGAAGAATGCCGACACGGCCCGCCGTCAGCACCGCGACAATTCCCGCCAAAGCCCCGCACAATTCGAGGCCATAGCATCGTGTCACCGCCTCGCCTGTAATCCGGCCCTCTGTCTCTTCCCTGGCTCCTACAAAAAAAGGCAGAAGCGTGGTGTAGAGAGGGGCCACCAGGAACATGCCCATCCCCATCAAGGTGGGGGTGATGTGAGGAAGCTCCCACCGATAAAAGATGGCCGCCACTTCCTTGAATACCCAGGGCAGCAGGAGGTGCAGGAAAAACAACAGGAGGCAGAGCCAGGGGAAGAACCGTTCCAGACGCTTGGGTGCAAGGAGGTAGCCCAGAGAGCAACTGGCAAAGAACGAAACGGCCGCGAGGAGCACGGACACTTCGGAACTGGCGAAGACCAGTTGGTATTCCCGCATGATCCAGTATTGCGCCAGGATCAGGTTCATCCCGGCGCAGATTAAGACCCAAGGTTGGCGGGCTTCCATCAGTTCCGTTCCGGTTCGAGACAAGGATAGCGGCAATGTCCCACGTCGGCATCCCAGATGTACACAGAATGCGTCGTTTCAGCAAGAGGGCAGGCCCCGAGTCGGCATCCATTTCTTGACATCGCAGGGGAGGAACGATAGGCTACCAGCATGTTTCCTCGATGTTGAGTAGTAAGGAAGCAGCGCCGATGTATGGCAGTTTGTCCCTCTCCACACGCTTGCAAATCCCCGAGGGTGTCGTCCACCGCGACCTTGAGGGAGAGCTTGTCTTGCTGAACCTGGACACGGGGATCTATTTCGGCCTGGATCCGGTGGGCACGCGGATCTGGCACCTGCTGGAAACGGGCCGGACCTTGAGCCAGGTCGTTAGCATGCTGCTCGAAGAGTACGACGTTACGGAAGCGCAAGGCCGCCAGGATCTTGAGCGTTTCATAGGCCAGATGCTAGAGAAGGGGCTCATTGCAATCGCGAATGAGACGGTTTCGTAAAGTCCTTCAGCTCTCGCCAAGCGACTGGTACATCCTGGGACAGGCTTGGTTCCTCTTCCTGTTCGTCGAGCTCGGACTACACATCCTGCCGTTCAAGTCCCTCCTGAAGGTGCATCGAGCGGACAGGTTGAAAAAGAGGCAACCCTCTTCACAGACACAAGCCTTCTCCGTGCCGCGACTCGCTTGGCTCGTGAACATCGCCGGCCGGTACAGTTTCATCAAGGCCACTTGCCTGAAACAGGCGCTCGTCCTCTCCTGGCTATTAGAGCGGCGCGGTTTCAGCACCCTCCTCAGGATCGGAGTCTCACGTCACGCGGGAGCGTTGAAGGCCCACGCATGGCTCGAGCAGGATGGACGGATCATCCTTGGCTTGCACGTCCACGAGCATTTCGAACCTCTCTTTGAAACATGAGCGGCATCCTGGCCTTATGGAATTTGGATGGACAGCCGATTGACCCTCGGCTCCCCCAGAGACTGACTGATGTGGTCGCCCACCGTGGCCCGGACGGGGCAGGCTTGTGGGTTCATGGTGCGGTGGCACTAGGCCACCGCATGCTGTACTCCACGCCGGAGTCGCTGCAGGAGAAACAACCTTTTCGTGATGAGACCGGCAACCTCTGCCTCACTCTCGACGGACGAGTGGACAACAGAACAGAATTGAGATCGGCCCTTGAGGAAAAAGGCTTGATGCTCCGGACCGGTACCGATGCCGAATTGGTCCTCCGGGCCTACGATTGTTGGGGGGAAGACTGCCCGAAGCACATCCTCGGGGACTTTGCCTTCGTGATCTGGGACGGTCGGAATCGGCGGCTTTTTTGCGCGAGGGATCACGTAGGCGCCAAGCCCTTTTACTATTACGCGGATGGGCATCGCTTTCTCTGTGGCTCCGAGCTACGGCAGCTCCTCGAACATCCAGCTGTTCGGCGTGAACCCAACGAAGGGATGGTCGGAGAATACCTGGCCTGTTCGATCACCAGCCAGGAGGAGACCCTCTATCGTGGCATCTTTCGCCTTCCGCCAGCCCATACCCTCACCGTCGGCCCTGACGGCTTCCAGAAAAAACAGTACTGGAATCTTGATCTCTTACGAGAGATTCGCTACCGGACGGACGACGCCTACGCCGAACATTTCTCTCACCTCTTCAGAGAAGCAGTCCGCTGCCGGTTACGCAGCCACGGCCCGATCGGGGCCGAACTGAGCGGAGGGTTGGACTCATCCTCCGTTGTGGGGATGGCGCAATCTCTGTTTCGCGAGAGTGCGGCGCCGGACTATGGGTTCGAGACCTTTTCCTTGGTTTTTCCGGGCTTGGACTGCGACGAGAGCATCTACATCGACGACGTGCGGCGCTTGTGGGGCATCACGTCCTCTTCTGTGCCCCCAGACAATCCCCACGCAAGTGCCATGCAACAAATCCAACAGCACATGGATTTTCCAGACTATCCCAACTATTCCATGTTCGACCCCCTTCTCGTGGCAGCACGAGACAGGGGGATACGGGTTTCCTTGACTGGTCTCGGCGGGGACGACTGGCTGGGCGGAGGCTTTCCTCCCTATACGGATCTGCTGCGCGAAGGACATTGGCTCACGCTGCTGCGGGAAATCCGGCAGGACGTCGGCGATCTCGGCTTCCGCTCGATCTTCAAACAGATGCTCGCGCCCTTGCTTCCAAGGCGCATCCACCACGCCTACGCCTGGGCGTTCAAGCGGAATGGGGTTCCTCCCTGGATCGATGCCGGATTTGCGCGTCGAGTCCATCTCGCCGAACGACTCCGCGAAAGACCCGGCGAGCGGCCGTTTAAAAGTTACGTCCAGCAGGATCGATTTCTGCTATACCGAAGCGGCGAACAGGTGCATTCCAATGAGATGGCGGAACGTTCCTCCTCCCGGTTCGGCATTGAAAGCCGTCATCCGTTCAACGATCGACGATTCATGGAATTCGCCATCGCCCTCCCCCAAGAACAGCGCCGGCGTGGAGCACATATGAAGTTCGTCCTCCGCCAGGCGATGCGGGACCTTTTACCAGAAACAGTCCGGCAGCGCCTCACAAAGGCAGAATTCTCTCATACGTTTGCACAAGCCTTCGAGTCATTGGGGGGCGAACGTCTCTTCCGGAGGTTAGCCACCGCCACATGGGTGAATAGCGAGCAGACTCGCGGGCTACACCGACAGATGGCACACCTGTACTCCCAGAACGATCCAGGATACAAAGCGCTAACCTGGCCTCTGTGGATGATCGTGGGAATAGAATCCTGGTTTACCAGGATATTCAACCCGTCCTCATCCGCAACTGAGTCAAGCTCCTACCGTTCATACCTACAGAACCACGTCATGACGCGACAATCCGAAAGCACCCTGTGAAAGGAGAGCCAGCCAATGACTACGCAACGCCAGCCTGAAACTCCTCCCCCAACCCCTGGGAAGAAGGCCTATGCCGCGCCCCACCTCGTAGAGTATGGCAACATTGCCAAACTGACAGGAGGAAGTAAAGGATCGTTCGCTGACGGTAAAAGAAGGAGGCATGGAGGGAAGGGGAAAGGGAAGGGGCATGATTAGTGTGGTAGAGGATACCGACCCGTAAGACGCAGCAAAATTCACCCAGAGGCCATCATTGGGCATATGTCATGACCATGCAGCATGACTCGGACATCACTGTCCTGCGGTATCGGGTCTGCGGCCTGACCCTGGCCAGCAACGTTTCATTCCCTGAGCTGTCCCCTGCCTTAGAGCCAGAACCGCCCACAGCAGAGAGCAATGTTCTTGTGCGCTTTTCGGCGCGCCACATCCCGCTCCCTACCCCTTCTCATTGGCTCCCATCCAAGGGCCTTCCGAACGAAGAACCCGAAGACCCATGGCTGTCCTGCGCCAAGATTGAACAAGGCTACCTCCTACGGTTTCACAAACTCGCCGATTTCACCGTGGACGCCGAGGGCCGGGAGATCGTCGGCGTACCGGAAGCCGACACTTCTCCTGACACGCTTCGGCATCTCTTGCTGGATAACGTGCTCCCACTGGCCCTCACGCTTCAAGGCCATGACACCCTGCATGCCACCGCTGTGCTTACCACGCAAGGCGTCTGCGCGTTCATCGGACCATCCGGGGCAGGAAAATCCACCCTAGCGGCCAGCTTCCTGTTTGCAGGTTATCCGGTTCTGAGCGAC
>SCVQ01000029.1 GCA_004296865.1 Nitrospirota bacterium | reverse complement strand
GCTGAATGCTGATGGCTGACTGCTCTCATCACCGTTGCGAATACCAACGAAAGCCTTTCGTTTCCTGGAAGGTCGGCCGCGGGGCTGCCCCCGGTTTTTGCAGGAGCAAGACCTTAAAGTCCCAGAGCCCGAACCAGGCGGGGTCGATGACTTCGTGGTAGTGACAGCCCAGCAGCTTGGGCAACATCGGACCCAACGCCGTTCGCAGTTCCGCTTCCGTATAGGCCCTGATGGCGAAGGGCTTGCCTTGGGCCGCACAAAAGCGCTGGATGGTATAGGCCGCGCCGGTGCAGAGGAGGCGCGTATCTGGGCGAAGCGCGAAAAACTGCGGCAAGGTGAGGTACTGTTCCTGAAACCCGAGCCAGCGCGCAGCCTGCCGCAGGTGCGTGTACTGGACTTCGTATTCGGTATGTCCGGGCAGTTTGACGGGAGCCGGCCAGCCGTTGTCGATGCCGAACTCGATCAGAATCGCCCGTCCTCCCGGTTTCAGCACGCGCCACAACTCGCTGACGAAGCGGATGGGGCCCAGGTTGAACAGGAATTCGTCGGGCAGGTCCTGTCCCAGGGGTAGCCGGATGCGTCTGATCCAGTCCAGCGCTTCCTGATGCAGGGGCGTGGCGCCTTTGCCGGCATCCACTTCTTGCTTGGTCAATTGTACCGGTGTCATGTCCGCCAGGTTTTCGTTGTCGATGACCAGATCGACCGTGGCGTCGCGAAGCGGGAGCCATTCGGCGTTGCCCTGCGTGCCGCTGCTGCGCCAGCCGGCCTCCCGCGCCAGCTTGAGCTGGGAGGGGATGAAGGGGCTGGTGATGTCCAGGAACAGGTAGCGGACCCCGTCCTTTTCAGCCGGAGACAACTCGGCCGCTAGTTCGCGTGCCACGTAGCCGAGTCCGCCGCCCACTTCGACGATGCACCGTGGCTTGGGACTCCACCAGCCGAGCCGGCGGAGATGTTTGGCCAGGATGCGGCCATAGGTCAAGCCTTGCAGGGCCTCGCTGGGTTCCCGGAACAAGTGGGACACCGTGGTTTCAATCTGGTCGAAGTGGCCTTCCTGCGTCGTAATGTCGTGGCGGTGAAACTCGGCAAGGTGCTCCGCTCCCTCGAACCCCTGGGAACCGGACCAGCCCTCCCGGATGTGCTGCAGCAGCAGGTCCCACTTGGCATTGCTGCGATGTTGGCCTGTCGGCGGCTCGGAGCCGAAGTAGCAGAGCGAATAGCGGGGCAGCGACCAGCGTTCCAGGTGCCAGCGGCCGGTCTCTCCATCCGGGCCGCAGACCCATGGGCCGTATTTCTCCAGCAGCCAGGCCACGGTGACATTGCCGTCGAGGGAGTTCAGCAACTCGATGCCCATCGGGTTCAGGCGTACGAGAGGCAGGTGATCGTCCAGCGGTGTCAGCCACCATTCGTCGGAGGCGTGCTGGTAGATCACCATGTCCGGCATGCGCCAGACCCGTAAGGCCAGCACGTCGCCCGTCAACGAAAGCGGCTCCTGGAGTATAGACGTCTGCCCCATGCTCCTCTCCTGTGATCGTTCCGAATGCATACGATTAAACGCCGGCCGATCGTGGCCGTTACTCACTCGTCATGGAACAACGAAGCCGAAGGGTACACGAAGGAGTCTGGGCGAGGCAAGCGGCCGGAGGACCTGTCCCAAGCCAAGAGGAAGGCGAGGCACGTCAGGCCTGTGCACGTCAGGTTTGTGATGGTGTCGCTGGTTGATCCACAACGATCAGGACGCCGCGCATGATCGGATGCAGGGTACAGTGGTAGGGGTAGCGTCCTGGGGGGAGACCGGGTAGGGTGTAACTGCCGTTTGGGACAACAGAGCCGGAATCGAACATGCAAGGTCCGCCCATTATGCAACCGTCGTGGGTGGCCGTATGGTAGGATGCGGTGGGGTTGTCCCAGCGAATCGGCGCGCCGGCGGTGACGGTTGCCGAAGCAGGCAGGAAATAGGGAGACCCGCTCTCGATGGTGATCTGAAAGAGAGGCGGGGTTGCCGGGGCCGGCACCACCCCCAGCGAGAAGAATCCGACGAGAATCGCGGTTCCTACTCGTCCGACATTGTTCAATCGACACATTGCTTTCATCTTGTCCATCCTGCTCAAATACTGACGTTCCCGGCATCTCTTGAGAATCAACAAAGCAGGAAACGATTCACGCCATAATTATATCACGGGGCTGCTCTCCTTGCCGCTAATCTGCCTGGGTCATCTTGAGAGAAGGGAGGGAAGGTAGAAGCTTGTGGCTGTCCTTGTTATACTTCCTGGGCGGTGCACGAGCGATACGTGGGGCGTTATGTCATTGCGTCATGGCGTTATCATTGGTTCGCTTTTCTTCCTCGGTTTCTGGAGCCCCCCCTCGCAAGCTCAGGCCTTCACCCTCACCGATCCCGCTGAGACCGCCGTCCTGCAGCCCGGCCAAGCCATCGTCGCCAGGGTCGATCTGGGGAGCGATATCGGGGTGCGGCGGGTGCAGTATTATTGGTATCGGCAAGGTGATGCGCCGCTTGTCTCCCAGCAGGCCCAGGCGGCGCTGGAGGCCACCGCGTCTGCCACTCCGCCCTATGGCGGCACGCTCATGGTTCCGGCCGATGCGATCGGGACGATGCGGCTGCTGGCCGTTGCCGAGGTGACCAGAGGCCGGTTGGTGAGGCAAGAGGAATTCGATGAAATCCTCGTCCAAGTGGAGCCGACGGCGGAGCTGCTCGGCATCGAGTTCGAAGTGGAGAAGCCGTGGCGTTTGTCCACGCTGGGAAAAATCCACGAGGTGCCGGCTGTAGGACAGTTTGCCGATGGGGTGATGCGCCGTATCGGCGGAGGCTCGGCCGGGAGCACCTACCAGAGTTCGAATGACCGCGTGATCATGATGCATCCCGACGGTCTTCTCCAAGTGGTGGGTGAGGGACGGGCCACCCTGATGGTGAGCAACCGAGGCAAGGAAGGCCGGCTCGAGGTCGTGGTGAAAGCGGAGGCGGAGAACAATCGGGCGCCTATTGCCCATGCGGGATCGGAGCAGACGGTGAAAGCCGGGGCGACGGTGCAATTGAATGCGCTCCGCAGCAGGGACCCGGATGGGGACCCCCTCCGATACGAATGGGAACAGGTGCGAGGCCATACCCTGTCGCTGCTCGATGCCGATAGCCCCAAGCCCACGTTTGTCGCGCCCAAGGTGTCTGCCAGGCGGCTCTTGCGGTTCAAGCTGCGGGTGACGGATATGAAAGGACCCGATACCATCAAGGGCGCGGATAGCCTGCCGTCGTATGTCAATGTGTGGGTTGAGCCCTAGCCCCTTTGCGGTTTCTGCCTGGCGGCCCAGCGTTTGCGCAAAAGTTCCCGTGCACGCTCTTGCGCGACAGAGATGAGTGCGGTGGTTGCAAGAGGCGAGCAATTCATGCTAGATGGGTGCCGTTGGGCATTGCCGCGGTGGGATGTCGATCGGAGGAGGGGAGGCGATGGCAACCAAACGGAAATCGTCAGGCAAGCGGGCATCACGGACGACAGCGGCAAGACAAACCAAAAAGAAGACCGCGAAGCGAGCCTCCAGGGCTGTCGCCAAGACGCGCAAGGCCAAAACAACGAAGACTGCCGGGAAAAAGGTGCTTGCCAAGCGCAAGCCGGTCTCCAAAAAGGCGGCTGTCAAAAAGAAGAAAGCGGCCAAGAAAGCGAAGAAGGCGGCTCCGAAGGTCATGCCGGTGGCCGCGCTGAAGCCGAAGCCGGTTGGGGAAAAGCCTGTTCGCCGGCCTGTCTCCCCTGTCCATGAGGAGCGAGAGCGGTCCTTGTTCGATGAGGAACCCAAGGCCATCCATGAGGAGTTGGCTGAGGGCATCGAACTTCCGGAAGACATCGAAGAAGACCTGCCCGAAGAGGTGTTGCTGGAGGACGAAGAGGGTGAAGAGGGATTTCTGGACAAGTCGGAAGACCTGCCGGGGGAGGATGAGGATTATCATGGATAGTCGTGCTCCTCTTGGAAGGGCGGCTGTCCGGCCACGCGACAGTGAAAGGGATCTGCATGGCTGAAATAAGCGCGTTGCCGCGCATCGGAGATTCCGCACCGGACTTTAAGGCGGTCACGACCCTGTCGGGCGACTGGCATTTTAGCCAGTGGCAGGGGCAGGACTGGGTCGTTCTGTTTTCTCATCCGGCCGACTTCACGCCGGTCTGCGCGACGGAGTTGGCGGAGTTTGCCCGCCAGCACGACACGTTTCGGGCGAAAGGCGTCAAGCTCATTGGAATCAGTGTGGACAGCATTCATTCGCATCTGGCTTGGCTTCAGAATATGAAGGAGAAGCTGGGGGTCACGATTCCCTATCCGATGATTGCCGATATCGACACGAAGGTGTCGCAGTTGTATGGGATGATCCACCCCGGGGCCAGCACCACGGCGACCGTCCGCGCGGTCTTCGTGATCGACCCCAAGCGGGTGATCCGAGCCCTGATCTACTACCCGATGAACGTCGGCCGCAACGTGGAGGAAGTCTTGCGGGTGGTCACCGCGCTGCAGACCGCCGAGAAGCATGCCTGCGCGACTCCGGTGAACTGGCGGGAAGGGGAGAAGGTGGTGGTGCCGCCGCCCAAGACCGT
>SCVQ01000028.1 GCA_004296865.1 Nitrospirota bacterium | reverse complement strand
GGGTATTCCGGAGTTGATCGAAACCGCGCAAGACCTCGGCGTGCGGTTTATTGCCTGTACCACGACGATGGGACTGATGGGGATTACCAAAGATACGTTGATCGAGGGCGTCGATCAGTTGGCCGGGGTGACGACCTACCTGGCCGAAGCCAGGCAAGGGAGCGTGAATCTGTTTATCTGAGAGTGCTTGGCAAGGGTACCAGTAGTCGAAGGAGCCGTTCACAATGCATGCTGATGTAAAGCTCGATACGTTGGGGTACTTCTGCCCCATGCCGATCATTATGACCTCCAAGAAGATCAAGGAACTCCTGCCGGGACAGGTGCTGGAGGTGATTTCAGATGATGAAGGCATCAAGAAGGACATGCCGGCTTGGTGCCAGACGACAGGACACGAGATGGTGGGGCTTGAAGAGGACGGCAGCGACGCCAAGCGAATTTACAAAACCTATGTCAAGAAAACCAAGTAAAGAGCCTGGCCATTTGGATGGGGTTTTTTACTCCAGCAACCGTCCCCATTGACTCCCACGACGTCAGTATGGCGCAACTCTTAGAAATAGATTGCGCACGTCATCCCGTCCCATCTCATTCTTGTTTCAGGTGCACCACCCTCGTCTCTTAAGCCCGGCATAACGGACCAACTGTATGAGCCAGACGAACCACGTTATACTCGTAACCGGTGCTGCCGGCTTCATTGGCTACCATGTCTCCAGACGGTTGCTGGAGCGCGGCGAGCAGGTGTTGGGCCTGGATAACCTCAACAGCTATTATGATGTGCGGCTTAAGGAGGCCCGTCTCGCCCAACTCACGTCCTTCCAGCGGTTTCGTTTTCTCAAGCTGGACGTGGCCGACCGCACGGCCATGGCGGCCGTCTTTGCCGACCAGCCTATCTACAAGGTGGTGCACTTGGCGGCCCAGGCCGGCGTGCGCTACTCGCTCGTCAATCCCCAGGCCTACATCGATAGCAACATTGTGGGTTTCCTTCATATCCTGGAAGGCTGCCGGCATGCCCATGTCCAGCATCTGGTCTTTGCCTCTTCCAGTTCGGTATACGGAGGGAACACGCGGATGCCATTGTCCGTGCATGACAATGTGGACCACCCGATTTCGCTCTATGCGGCCAGCAAGAAGGCCAACGAACTTATGGCCCATAGTTACGCGCACCTCTACGGCCTGCCCTGTACCGGGCTTCGGTTCTTCACCGTCTATGGCCCCTGGGGCCGACCGGACATGGCGCTGTTCCTCTTCACGAAGGCCATCCTGGAGGATCAGCCCATCAACGTGTTCAACTTTGGAAAGATGAAACGCGACTTCACTTACATCGACGACATTGTGGAAGGGGTGATTCGCGCACTCGATAAGCCCGCAACGCCCGATCCGAAGTGGTCCGGTGAGACACCGGATCCAGGAACCAGTTCCGGACCCTATCGCATCTACAATATCGGCAATCACCAGCCTGTCGACCTGATGCGCTTCATCGAATTGTTGGAGGGGACGATCGGCAAGAAAGCACAAAAGAACCTGCTGTCATTACAGCCGGGCGATGTGCCGGAGACCTATGCGGATGTGGATGACTTGGTAAACGACGTGGGATTCAAACCGGACACTCCGGTTGAAGTCGGTATCAGGCGGTTTGTCCAATGGTACCGAGACTACTACAAGGTCTGATGATCGAGGAAGACAGCGCTCCCTCTCACTCCTCCGCCTGACAGCGACGCCCCAGGCTACCTTTCTTTATGAACCGAGCACCATGTGCGGCATAGCCGGATATCTCACTGTCCCCCGCCAGAAGAGTCGTGCTGAACTCCAGGCGACGGTTCTAAAGATGGCTGATGCCTTGCGTCTGCGCGGCCCGGACGACGGCGGTGCCTGGGTTGATGCCGAGGCAGGCATTGCCTTGGGCCATCGGCGGCTTTCCATCATCGACCTCTCCCTGGAGGGCCATCAGCCCATGCCTTCTGCTTGCGGTCGTTACATGGTGGCCCTCAACGGAGAGATTTATAACTATCAGGACATTCGCCGTGAGTTGGAACAGGAGTCGCAAGGATCTGCGGTATCGTGGCGCGGTCATTCCGACACGGAGGTGGCGCTGGCTGCTATCAGTCGATGGGGCATAGAAGCAGCCGTGAAACGGTTTGTTGGCATGTTCGCTATTGCCCTCTGGGACCGGGCAGAGCGGGTCCTATCACTTGTGCGGGACCGGATGGGCGAAAAGCCGCTCTATTACGGGCGAATGGGAAGGAGCATCTTGTTCGGGTCCGAGTTGAAGGCCTTACGGACCCATCCCGATTTCAAGGGAGAGATCGACCGCGGTGCCCTGGCGCTCTACTTGCGACACAATTGCATCCCGGCGCCCTATTCCATTTACCAGGGAATCTACAAGCTTCCGCCCGGCACGATGCTGGCTATTCCAGACAGCCAGGCTCCGTTTCAGGATCCTGTCCAGTACTGGTCTGCCAGAGAAGCGGCTGAACGCGGCGTGGCTGAGCCATTTTCAGGTTCCACCGAGGATGCTATTGCTGCGCTTGATGGTGTATTGCGCGATGCGGTTAGACATCAGATGGTGGCTGATGTCCCGTTAGGGGCGTTTCTCTCGGGTGGCATCGATTCAACCACGGTAGTGGCACTCATGCAGGCCCAAAGCCATCGACCCGTTAAGACCTTCACGATCGGCTTCAACGAAGCGGGATACAATGAAGCGCTGCACGCGAAAGCGGTGGCCGCTTACCTTGGCACTGAACATACGGAGTTGTATGTGACCCCCCAGGAGGCCATGGCGGTGATCCCCAGGCTGCCTGCCTTGTACGATGAGCCATTTGCCGATTCGTCCCAGATCCCGACTTTTTTAGTATCCGAGCTGGCGCGTCGATCCGTGACGGTGAGTCTCTCAGGAGATGGTGGCGACGAGTTGTTTGCCGGCTATAATCGGTACTCATGGGGGCGAAGCATTTGGAAGGCACTCGGCTGGATGCCGCGTCCCCTGCGAAGCGCACTGGCCGCTGTATTGACCAGAGTTCCGCCCCAGAGATGGAACCAGATTGTTGATACGGCCGGATTCCTGCTGCCATCCAAGCTGAAGCTCCGCACTCCTGGAGACAAGATCCATAAGCTGGCAGAAATCATGGCGGTGGAATCCCCTGAGGCGATGTATCACGGGTTGTCTTCCCATTGGAAGAATCCCGCGTCAGTGGTGTTGGGATCGTGCGAGCCCTCGACAGTCATCACGAATCGTAGCCTGTGGGCGGATCTGCCTGATTTTACCCAGCGGATGATGTATCTCGATACGGTCACGTATCTGCCAGATGACATTCTGGTCAAGGTGGACCGGGCCAGTATGGGGGTGAGCCTGGAGGGGAGGATACCTTTCCTGGACCATCGGGTCGTGGAATTTGCCTGGCGACTGCCGCTCTCCA
>SCVQ01000272.1 GCA_004296865.1 Nitrospirota bacterium | reverse complement strand
GGTCAAGCTCTTTTAATTCCATCACCATCCTCTGCGTTATAGAGAGGCTGAGCGGTTCAGCCAACATCACCAGCACGAACCGACACCGCTCGGGCGCCCTCAGCAACGTCCCTAAGGCCTTAATGTCGGCTGCGGTCTCCTCTAAGAACAGGTCGGTCGCATCTTTCCGATAGGCGCCCCGATAGAGTTGCACCATGTAGCGGTGCTTGGCCAGCATGGCGTCCAGGGTGTCCAGCCACCGGCGCATGACCGCCGGCAGCCCCAGGAGGCGAAGCGTATGACCTGCCGGGGCGGTATCGACCACGATGGACGCATAGCGGGCGTCCTTCACCCATGCTCCAATCTCCAGGAGGGCCATCACCTCGTCCAGGCCCGGCATGGAGAGGTCCAGAAGCTGAGTGACATCGGTCTGATCCAAAAACGTTCCGCGGAGAGCCACCGTTCGAAGATGCTCCATCGCCCGTGCCTTGAACCGCGCGAGGCTCTCCTGTGGATTGATCTCGCAGATCACGAGGTTCTGGGCCGGGGACGGACCGCCAAAACAATCGACGAGTGAATGGGCCGGGTCGGTCGACACCAGCAACACCGTACGCGCGGGGTGGCTGCGCGCCAAAGAGAGGGCGGCCGCGGCCGCACAGGTCGTTTTTCCGACCCCGCCTTTGCCGCCGAAAAGCAGCAGGCGAAGCCCCTCCTCGCGCAAGAACTCTGGTCGCGCCCCTGCCTCCACTCTTACCCTCGCGTGCCGGCGTCGCCATCCTGTTCCCCTTGGTCGTCCCCCTCCGCCTCGCCATCGTCTTCATCGGATTCGTCATCGGTCTCTCCATCGTCGCCGTCTTCGCGGTGCTGGATCGCTTCCAGTCGGTCGAGGAGCCGTGTTTCCTGAGTCGCAAACTCTTTCTCCGTGATCACGCCGGTTTCGAGCTGCATATACAGCTCGCTGAGCGCGCGGGTCACGGCTTCGGCCTCACCGGCGACTTCCTGCTGGACCGCCTTGTGCAGTTCTTTGAAGATCCACAGCAGGCTCGTGAACGGCGCCAGCAGGAGATCGTCCACGAGCAGCATGGGAGACGTTAGACCTCAATGGCGACGTTGATAAAATGATGGGGGGCCCAGGGGCCGTTAAAATCGAAGGCAAAATGGTTGTCGAACAGTTTGGCCGCCTCAAAGACCCCGTTTTCGAACCGCTTCTGGGCATCCCGTTCGACCAGGCAGGCCAGGTGCATCACTTCCCGCTCCTCCCGTGGTGTATTCTGCGTGATCTCCACACAGTGAGAAGAAAGCACCCCCAACACCGCTTCCGTGTGCAGCTCCCGGTCCTGGTTCAACAAGCGGTCGAACAAGCGTCCCAGCTCAATCTTGTCCTCTTGCGAGGGAGTACGCTGTTTTCCCAGCACCGCGTCGCGCAACGCGGCCAGCTCCGGGTGGCGGTGCACCACGTACTCGAAAATGTTCGGCACGTCCCAGGTCACACGGAGTCCCATCTCCACCTTCCCGCGCACGCGGGTCAGTTGCTCCAGGAAAGCCGTGCGGTTCTCGACGAGGATGTCCCGGACCGCCTGGAGACTGCCGGCAATGGTCCCGAACGCCACTGGGAGGACGGTGGTGTCCGCCATCAGCCGTTTGATCACGCCATGATGAGCCGATAACTTGCTGCGCTCGGGGCGAATCCGTTTCTCGGCGATGTTGCTCACCACCGCCGCGACCGGACCCTCGGGGATGACGTAGACGGACGCGCCGTTCACCCCGATATTACCACCGACACCGTCTGTGGCCGCGTCGGTGATCGCGTACAGATACCGCCCCCCGAACTGTTTGGCTTTGTGCGTCATGAAGCTTTCAACCTCTGTGGCCTTCGGTCATGGTGACCAGGTCCGTATGCGTCTTGATACGCCCTCTGGGAGCTGGCGGACTTGCCGGAGGAACTGGGTCCTGCCGAAGCCGTCTCATCGTCATAATGTCCGTTCGCACGCGATCAGCCAATCCGCGGCTGTCAGTCGCCCGCACCGTTCGGAAGGACGCCCCGATCAAGAACGACACGAGATCATCGGACGTCGGTCTACGCATCGTTCCACACACCTCCACACAGAGTGCGGATCACTCGGAGCCTCCACCATTCGCTAGAGGGCTCGTCAATAGGACAATCGCCTTCGCTTGAGCTTGCCCACGGGCACGGTATGAAGCGGAAGGGGGGCGGCTGTCGCATCACCGGGCCCGTCGCCCTGGGGCTTCTCGACAAAACGATGGATGCGCTGCTGCTTGACGGTAATGTCAGCCAGCCGCTTCCGAATCTCGGCGCAGCGCCGGTCCGCCCGCTGCATCTCTTTCGTCAGCCGAGTCTTTTCCATCTCCAGCATAGAGAGCTCCAACAAGGCCCCGGCCGAGGTTCGACTCCGCCGGCCATCAACCAGCCCCGCCAAGGTCCGAATCTGTTGAACGCCACGTCGATCAGGCCCCATGGAGTCATGCCCCTCCTTTTCCTCCTGTTTTCGCGCGCCTCCGACCGCGAGGGGAGGCTGGCTGGACTTCCCCGTGAGGTTCTTCAGGAACCGGCACGAGCTTGGGCTCGGGGAGACAACACTTTGCCATGATCTCATCCAGCCGTTCGAGGCCAGCCGCCTGACCGTCGTGCGTCACTTTGATGCAATCGGCGTTCAGCACATCATGGCACAGTTGCCGAAACTCAGGGTTCCCGGCGGCGACCGTGCCTTGCCGCATCGCCACGATTCGGCCCAGCATGATGCAGGCCCGGATCGTGGGCCGCCCATTGTTGACCCCGAGCGTGCGGAATTCGCGGACGATCCCCACGATCGCCTTCGCCTGTCTGCCCGGGAGGCCCGATTTCGCCTGAGTGATCGCCACTTCCGTTTCCAGGTCCTGGTGCTCCAATTTGAGCGTGATCATGCGGTCCATGAGCGCATCCTGGGTCTTATGCACCCCGGCGTACTCCTCCGGATTGCTGGTAAAAATAGCACTGAAGTCGGGATGGACCTGCAGGTAGCCTTCGCCGAGCCGCACGCTGGGGAGTTCGAGCAGCCGCTCTTCCAGAACGGAGAGCAGCACATTGTTGGCCTCGGGACGGGACCGAGTGAATTCATCGTAAATGAGGGTGAACCCATACTTGCAGGCTGTGGTCAGCCGGTTATCCACCCACTGCTTGGAGACACTTTCCTCCTTTTTGAGAACCGAGTGAATGAAGTTGTCAACCACCTTGGTCGAGCGATACCCCAATTGTCCGCCGATGAGATCGGAGCTGCCAAATTCATCATCGCCATGGATGAGGATGACCTGCCGTCCCAGCAAGGCGGCCACGTGCATGGCGAGCGCCGTCTTCCCGGTGCCCGCAGACCCGCTGAAATGCACCGGATAGCCCGCCCGGATGTAGTCAAGCGCTCGTTGCGCGATGCCCTGGATATAGGGGGTTTCGACGAAGTCGGGTTTCTTCTCCAAGCTCAGGACCGTCAACTCTTCCGCAAGGCTCATGCCTGTGTCTCCTCACGCCACGAAGTGATCACTCCCCTGCCACGACAGTCCAGACACTCCAAGCCACTTGAGATTTCATCGGCCCGCCCCTCACAACCGGGGCAGAGTTGCGTGGGTTCACGCACCGGTGGCACCACCCCTGTTCCATGACACACCGTACAGCTGAAGGTCTTCTGGCTGCCGGTCCCCTTGCAGTACCGGCAGGGCACATGCGGGAAGGAAGCCAACACGGCTCCTTTCCCATGACAGACGTAACAGGTGGCCCCCCATCTGAGAATTCCATACGGGTCGGTCCCCCCCCTTGACAGAACGCACAGCCGATCCTGCGTCTCGCTGCCCCGTTCGCTGGTGTCGCCATCGAGGCTTACTTGCTCTCAAGCGGAAAATAGAGTCTCGTACTTTCGTTCTTCCCCACCGCTCCCTGCTCGACCAGTTCGGTGGCAATGCGGCCCACCACAGAAGGATGAAGGTCCACGACCTCGCCGATCTGGGAAGCGGTGAGGCCATCCAGGTGTTTCCGAATGACGTGGAGGACTTTCTTCTCATCGGACATCTTCGCCCAGGTCTCCTTGGCCCGTTTCTCCTCTTCGGCCTTCCGCTTCCGGGCCGCTTCGGCCTCGGCCCGCTCCCTAGCCTTCCGTGCTTCCGCAGCTTTTCGTTTGTCGCCTTCTTCATCCTGGCGGGTGAACGGTCCCACGCCCGCATGGGCCTCCGGCAGGCGATTCCAAACCCGATGGGCCGCCTCAAGATCCGCCCGCAGATCCTGCTGCCATGATCGCACGTCGTCCATCAGGCGGCACACCTGGTTGTGCCGAGCTAGCGCACTGACGGCTAACCGGTTCCGGAACTCCCCGGCCATGTCCTCCCGAGTGTGGCGAAACCTGACCATGAGGTGGCGGGTCTCCGCCGCAATCTCCCCCGTTCGGTTCCGGATCTCGGTGAGTCTCCGCGCCAGTTCCTGCGCCGTCTCACGCCCCTCCTCCACGCGGAATGCACGAGCATCCGCGAGCAGGCCGGACACGTGCGATTGCACCCCGTTCACGAACGCTTCCAAGCGGTCGGCCAATTCTTGCGCCGTCTCGCCACGGGACAGGCGGAAATCCTCGATCAGCCCAGCCACCGCCTCGGAGCGTCGGTGGAGGTCCTCCGCCAGTGTATCCCGCTGGTCTTCAGCCATCCGGTGTTGTTCCGTCGCCACACGACCACGCTCTCGACCGAACTCAGTCAGACGCGACGCCACGTGGGCGGCGATACCCGTCGTCGTCCGCGAGAGCCGTACACGCAGGGTGTGCCCCATGCGGTGGTGGTCCCGGCGAAACCCCTGCAGCAGCCGCATGATGTCCTGCGATCGGGCTCGACCCTCAGCAGCTCTCGCGTGGCTGTGGTTCGATCCATCGGCCACCAAGGCCTCGGCTGACCTCGTACGCTCCCTGCCGAATGCCGTGAGCAGCCGGCCGGTCTGGGCCGTGATCTCGCCAACGGCCGCCTTGCGCTCACGCGATGAGGCGAGCAGATCGTGCGCCAGCGCTTCCATGTGATGTCTCAAGTTCCCCATATTCCCCATAGAGCCCCCATCTCCCTCCCATTGGCATTCGCCGCTCGGTACAGGGAGAGGCCCCCGGCCTCTCCCTGTCCGCGGCATTGACCTCCTGTGGGCCATTACGCCGGGGCGGCTGCACTCGCGGTCAGACCGATTGCTTCCGCGTACTTGAGATACGTCTCGACCGACGCGATCACGACTCTCGCCTCGACCGACAGCAACTCGATGCCGACCAACGAGACCTTCACCCAGGCATCAATGACGATCCCTTTATCCAGGATCCGGTCCACCACCTCTGCCAAACTCGAAGAGTCCGTCGACTTTTGCACCTTGGCCATCTGCACTCACCTCCTTTCGCCCCGTGACGTTGTCCGCCCGACCATCTCCGGAATGGGGCCCTTCCGTCTGTACGGAAGGAATAGCAAGAACTGTGCGCGCACAGGAAGTGCCCAAGGGCTTCTGCCCTCTCCATAGTGAACGGGACCAACACGATGACGATGGCATGGCCAAGTCTTCACAACAACAAGGAGATACAACGTTCATGGAGAGGCGCAACGATTCGGCATCGAGACTTGATACGCGCTGAAGGTCGACGAGGCTGTGCCCACAAAGGAACGATAGCTATAGCGGCCTCACCAGATATAGGGAATCTGCTCTATGGATAAAAGGTAGGAAGGCACAGCGCCTGAGGTCCGATGACCTCCACCTATACGCTGTACGACCGTTACGGCCGTTCTTGTGGAAACGCCTGAGGTGTGGCACTCTGTTCTGTGCCTAAGGTCTTCCTGATCACGTGCCGGAGATCCTCGTGGCGAAACGGCTTGATCACAAAGGCGCAAAACAGCCCGCTCCGCAAGCATTCTTGCACGAGGCTGTCATCGC
>SCVQ01000271.1 GCA_004296865.1 Nitrospirota bacterium | reverse complement strand
TGTTCCAGGTTCATGATCATGATCACCAGAATGGTCAGGGCGACCAGGACGAGGAGTCCCACTTTGGCCTGTGACCACATCAGTTGTCGCTGTCGACTCATCGGTAGACTCTCCCTTGCGTCTTATCTTGCCGTCACCCGGCCGGCTCGTCCACGATATCCGGTTTCGGAAGTAAACGCCAGTCCGGCGGCATGCTGCCGGGGTCAAGGAATTCTCGGATGGCCGGCACGGCGGACCGGCGTAGCTCATCCGGTGTGCCATCGAAGAGGATGCGCCCGCTCGCAATCATCACGATGCGGTCCGCGACCCGATAGGCCGTGTCGAGGTCGTGCGTCACCACGATTTGCGTGACACCTTTGGTTTTCAATCGTTGGATCAACCGGCCGACCATGCAGGTATTGATCGGGTCCAGCCCGGCGGTCGGCTCGTCGTACAGCAGGGCCGTGGCGCCGCTGGCCAAGGCGCGGGCGATCCCCACCCGTTTTCTCATGCCTCCGCTGAGTTCCGCCGGCATCTTGTCCACGGTATCTTCGAGCCCCACGAATCGCAGGCTCTCGATCACGGCCAGGTCGATCTGCTCGTCGGACAGGAGGTCCCGTTCCCAGAGGCGGTACCCGACGTTCTCCCTCACGGTCAACGAGTCGAACAGGGCGGCATTCTGGAAGACCATCGCCATGCGTTGTCTGATCTCCGAGAGGTCCCGCTCTCCCAAATGGGTGATCTCTTGTCCTCCCACGAAAATGGAGCCCTGGTCTGGCCGGTAGAGGCCCAGAATGAGCCTCAGGATGGTTGTTTTGCCGGAGCCGCTGCCGCCCAGAATCACTTTGGTTTCACCCGGGCGCACGTCCAGCGAGACGTCCTTGAGGATCGGTCTGGCGCCGAGCATGAGTCCGACGGATCGAAGGGTGATCATAGGGGTGCCGGCATCCATTATGGAAACGCCATGAACAGCTTGGTCAGTAAAAAATCGCTTGCCAGGATGAGGATGGAGGAAGAGACCATCGATTGGGTGGTCGATAGGCCGACGCCGACCGTTCCCCCTTTGGTCTGAAAGCCGGCATAGCAGCCCACCATCGCGATGATAAACCCAAAGACGACGGGTTTCACCAATCCCAGCACGATGTCGCGGCGGTGGATGGCCTCAAAGGCCCAGGTCCAGTAGAAGTAGGAATCAATGGACAGGTACAGCTTCGCAACCAGCCAGCCTCCCAGGATGGCAACCCCGTCCGCGATGATCGTCAAGAGCGGAATCATGATGAGACAGGCGATGAGTCGGGTCGTGGCCAGCTTCTGGATCGGATCGGTCCCTTCGGCCCGCAGGGCGTCGATCTGTTCCGTGACCGTCATCGAGGCGATCTCGGAGGCGATGCCGGTGCCGACGCGGCCCGCGATCATCAGGGCCGCCAGTACCGGACCCAGTTCCCGCACCACGGAGGTGCCGATGAGCCGCGAGACATAGATGGTGGCCCCGTAGGGTTCGAGTTGGACGGCGCCCTGCAGCGCCAGTACCATGCCGGTGAAGAGGCCGGTCAGGATCACGATGAAGAGCGACCCGACCCCGATGCGGTCCAGTTGAAAGACGATGTCACGCAGGTACCACGGAGGGCGGGCCAGTCCCGCGAGGGTCTGCGCGCACAGGACGGTAAACTCCTGGACCACGAACACATAGCCCAGCACTTTGGCTCTGAGATCGAATGTGGCTGCCGTCATGCGACCGTCATGCGAAGGGGTGGCGCTGCGACCGTCGGCCCATTATAGGGTAATCGCCGCGAGGGGACAACGATACGGCGGGTTTCGCTCAGCGGTAGACCCGCGCCACGCGCGGACCGATGGCGCAGAGGACCTCGTAAGGGATGGTCCCGAGCCACTGCGCCATGTCGTCGGCTGTGATCCGTGCCGTGCCTTGTCGCCCGATCAGGACGGCCTCATCCCCTGGCCCGGCATCGGGGATATCCGTGACATCGACCAGGGTCATGTCCATACACACGCGGCCGACCACGGGAGCCTGGCGGCCTTTGAGCAGGACGTGCCCACGGCTGGACAAGGCGCGATTGTAGCCATCCGCATAGCCGATCGGCAAGATGGCAATGCGTGAGGGACGGGAAGCCCGGTAGGCGCGGTTGTAGCCGACGCTCTCGCCGGAGGTCAGGCGGTTGATCTGCACGATGGTGGTGCTAAGGGTAAGCACCGGATGCAGATCGGGGGCGGCCTGGCCACGCAGGGCCGACTGATAGCCGTAGAGCATGATGCCGGGCCGGACCAGGTTGAAATGCGACGATGGGTGGCAGAGGATCGCGGCGCTGTTGGCGGTGTGGAGCAGCGGGATGGAGAGCCCGGCGGCGTCGGCTTGCGCGACCACGGTCCGGAATCGCGCGATCTGGGCTTCGGTGTAGCCGGGATCGCCGCCGTCCGCATCGGCGAGGTGGGTCATGAGGCCCTCGACGCGCAGCGGCCCCTTGCAGCAGGGCGATTGCAGGAGAGGGAGGACCGCCTCCGGGGCGAGGCCCAATCGTCCCATGCCCGTGTCCACCTTGATATGGATGGGGTAGGGCTCGGGCCTGGAGCGGGCCAGATCGGCCAGGGCGTCGGCCGTGGCGGAATCGTGTACGACGGGCGTCAGTGTGTGCGCGATGACGTCCGGCAGTTGGTTCGGCAGGAGCGCGCCCATGACCAGGATAGGCGCCTGGATGCCCGCGTCGCGAAGCGTGGCGCCTTCCTGGATCGTCGCGACCCCGAATCGAGGGACGCCGAGGCGCAGGAGCCTTTGCGCGACCGCGACGGCGCCGTGTCCATAGGCGTCGGCCTTGACCACGGCGAGGATCTCGCACGGGGCGGTGAGGTGCCGGCGCACGATGTCCAGATTGTGCGCGAGGGCGGCGAAGTCAATTGTGGCAACGGTTGGGGAGGAGTGGATTGGAGGAGGCAAGGTGTTTGTCGTGGTCCGGTCCGATACGGAGGCGACCTTAGATTTCTAAGATTTCCTCCTCCTTCTTTTTGAGAATCTGGTCGATCTTTTGCACGTACTGGTCGGTCAGTTTTTGAATTTCGGTTTCCGCCTTCCGCAGGTCGTCTTCGGTCAGCGCGCCCTCTTTGTGCCGATGCTTGAGTTCCTCGTTTCCTTCCCGTCGGATGGTCCGGAGCACCACTTTGCTTTCTTCCCCGTGTTTCTTGCAAAGCTTGATGAGGTCTTTCCGTCGTTCTTCGGTCAGGGGCGGGATCGGAAGCCGGATGACTTTCCCGTCATTGGAGGGCGTCAGGCCGAGCCCGGACCCTTGCAGCGCCTTCTCGATTTCCTTGATGAGGGCCGGCTCCCAGGGTTGCACGGTGATCAACCGGCTTTCCGGGACCCCCAGGTTGGCGACTTGCTTCAACGGAGTCGGCGTGCCGTAGTAGTCCACCTTGATCCCGTCCAGCAGCGCGAGCGACGCCCGGCCGGTCCGCAGGGAGCTCAGTTCCCGCTTGAGGTGCTCCAGCGCGGCTTCCATGCGTTCGGTCACTTTTTGTTTGGTCGCGCTTGCCATGGCAGGGCCTCTTCCGCGTCAATGACTGGCTGCCGTCACCAGGGTGCCGATCTTCTCTCCTCGCACCACCTTCAGGAGATTCCCCGGCGCCTTGAAATTAAAGACGATCAGGGGGAGGTTGTTGTCCATGCAGAGTGTGATGGCGGTCGAGTCCATGACTTTCAATTGCTGGTTGATAATCGACAGGAACGGCAGTTCGGCGAACATCTTGGCCGTCGGGTGGGTCGCCGGATCGGCCTCGTAGATCCCGTCCACCTTGGTGCCTTTCATGATCACGTCCGCGCCGATTTCCATCGCCCGCAGCGCGGCGGCGGTGTCGGTGGAAAAGTAGGGGTTGCCCGTTCCGCCGGCGAAGATGACCACCCGTTTTTTCTCCAGGTGGCGGATGGCCCGCCGACGGATGTAGCCCTCCGCCAGTTGCCGCATTTCGATGGCGGACTGCACGCGGGTGGTAATGCCCTTGCGCTCGAGGGCGTCTTGGAGGGCCAAGGCGTTGAGCACGGTGGCGAGCATCCCCATGTAGTCGGCGGAGGCCCGTTCCATCCCGCCGGCGCTGGCGGCCAGGCCGCGAAAGATGTTGCCGCCGCCGATGACGACGGCCACTTCCACGCCGAGCGTCGAGACCGAGCCGATCTCGTTCGCGATGGCTTCGAGCACCGCGGGCTGAATGCCGTAACCCTGGTCACCGGCCAGGATCTCGCCGCTGATCTTGAGGAGGATCCGCCGGTATTTGGCGGAGGTCATTCGTGGCCCAACTGGTAACGCGTGAAGCGCCGGATGGACATGTTCTCGCCGATCTTCGCGATCTTCTGCGACAAGAGGTCTTTAATGGTGACCGTGGGGTCCTTGATGAAGGACTGCTCCAGCAGGCAGCTCTCCTGACAGAACTTCTCCAGCTTGCCCTCCACGATCTTGCTCCATGCCGCCTCCGGCTTCCCCATTTCCTTGGCCTGAGCCTGATAGATCTGTTTCTCTTTCTCGATCAGCGCGGCCGGGATGTCTTCCCGTTTGACGAAGGAGGGGTTGGACGCGGCGACCTGGAGCGCGAGGTCTTTCACGAAGGCCTGGAATTCCTCGTTCCGTGCGACGAAGTCGGTCTCGCAGTTGACCTCGATGAGGACCCCGATGCGGCTGCCGGGGTGGATATAGGCGCTGATGAGCCCTTCATTCGTTTCCCGGCCGGCCTTCTTTTGCGCGGCCGCCAGGCCCTTTTGCCGCAGATGCTCGATGGCTTTGTCGATGTCGTTGCCGGATTCTGTCAGCGCCTTCTGGCAATCCAGAATGCCGGCGCCGGTTTTTTCGCGTAGTTCTTTCACCAAGGTGCTATTGGATGCCATGCCGCGTACTCACTCCTCTTTCATTCATGACGACGGCCAGGCGGGCTCGATCCTCCCGCCTGGCCAGGTTCTTTACAGCGTCGGGATGCTTTCCACTCCGATGGGGGCCGCGTGGGACTGACGCAGGTCGGCTGCGGTCGTGCCCTCGGGTTTGCCCCCGTCCTCGCGTTGCGCGCGCAGGTGGGCGCCTTCGATGCAGGCGTCGGCAATGCGCGAGGTGATCAGCTTGATCGACCGGATCGCGTCGTCGTTGCCCGGGATCGGATAGTCGATGCCGTCCGGATCGCAGTTGGTGTCGATGATGGCGAGCACCGGAATGCCCAGCCGGTTGGCCTCCTGGACCGCAATGCGTTCGATGCGGGTATCCAGCACGAAGATGCAGCCGGGGAGGCTGTTCAAGTTTTTGATCCCGCTGAGATACTTTTCCAGCTTCACCCGTTCCTTTTCCATCTGGCCGACCTCTTTTTTGGTCAACCGCTGATGGGTGCCGTCTGTCAGGGCCGCCTCGAACTTTTTCAGTTTCTCGATGCTCTTGCGGATGGTCTGGAAGTTGGTCAGCATGCCGCCCAGCCACCGCTTGTTCACGAAGAACATGCGGGATCGTTTCGCTTCTTCTTCCAGAATGTCCACGGCCTGGCGCTTGGTGCCGACGAAGAGGACGGATTCGCCCGCCGAGACGATATCCCGGACGAATGCGTAGGCGGCCTCAAAGCGCTGGACGGATTGTTGCAAATCGATGATGTAGATGCCGTTGCGTTCGCCGAAAATGAACCGTTTCATCTTCGGGTTCCAGCGGTTGGTTTGGTGGCCGAAATGGACACCGGCCTCCAGCAGTTCCTTGATCGTGATCATCCCCATGCTGTGCTGTCACCTCCTTCCTCTGCTTGCGGAGCGTCCGTCGAAACGGACGAGAGGTCTCTCTCCCCTTGTTCCCAAGCTGAGCGGCGTGCGGACACGCCGCTGTGAATTTGAATAATCGCTCCGACGGGTCCTTGCCCTTGTCGAAGCCCTGCGACTGAAACGGAACGGAATCCCTACAAGAAGTTGAAATTTAGCATAGTTCGCGCTGCTTTACAAGCCGCGCCCTGAGCCGGTCCTACGAACGATAGGAGGCATTGATCTTCACGTAGTCGTAGGACAGGTCGGTGGTCCAGAGCCAGGCACAGTGCGAGCCTTGGCCGAGGTCCACCGTAATCGTAAATTCTTTGCGACGCACCACCCGATCGATGCGCCGCTCGGCGGACGGGCCGAGTCCCACGCCGTTGCGCACGATCGGGATGCCCTCGAAGGCGAGGCCGATTTTCTGCGGGGCAATGGGGACGCCCGAACGGCCGATGGCGGCCATGATCCTCCCCCAGTTGGCATCTTCTCCGAACAGCGCGGTCTTCACCAGGCTGGAGGTCGCGATGGTCTTGGCGACTTGCTTGGCCTCGGCCTGGGTCCTGGCTCTCGTGACGAGCAGCCGCACAACCTTGGTGACCCCTTCACCGTCCCGGCAGATATGCATAGCGAGCGAGTGGCAGGCGTGAGACAGCAGTTCCTGGAAGGCGGCAAGTTCTCGGGACCCTGTTTTGAGCAGGGGATTTTCTGCGAGTCCGTTGGCCAGGCATAGGACGGTGTCGTTTGTGCTGGTGTCGCCGTCCACCGAGATGCTGTTGAAGGACGGGGCGACGGCGGAGACGAGCGCTTGCTGGAGTGTCGGCGGCGCAATGGCCGCATCGGTCGTGAGATAGGCCAGCATCGTGGCCATGTCGGGATGAATCATGCCGGAGCCTTTGGCCATCCCGCCCACTGTAATGCGATGGCCGGCAATCCGAGCCGTGACGGCGACCTCCTTGACGGTCAGGTCGGTGGTCATGATGGCCCTGGCGGCCTCTCGCCCGCCTCCGCGGCGGAGGCGTTTCACTGCAGCGGGGATGCCCTCTCTGATCCGCGCCATCGGGAGGGGCTGGCCGATGACGCCGGTGGAACCGACAAACACGCGGTTGGTCGTCGTGCCGAGATGCCCGGCGACCAGGCGGGCCATTTCTTTTGCATCGGCCAGACCGCGGGCTCCCGTACAGGCGTTGGCGTTGCCGCTGTTGACGACGATGGCCCGGCCGATCCCCCCGCGAAGGTGCGCACGATCTAAAACGACCGGCGCGGCCACCACTCGATTGGTCGTAAAGACACCGGCGATCGATCCTTCTCTGGCCGAAACGACAAGGGCCAGGTCAGGAGCGGCCTGTTTTTTGATCCCGGAGTGGAGCCCGGCTGCTAGAAAGCCCTGTGGCGCCGTGATCCCACCTCTGATGTTTTTGAAGGATGGGCCTGTCATAGTTGCTGCAGCAGTCGAAGGGCGGCGAAAGAAATCACGGGTAGACTCCAGGAGCGAGGAGGCCCGTTTCTTCCGGGAACC
>SCVQ01000270.1 GCA_004296865.1 Nitrospirota bacterium | reverse complement strand
GGCAGGCGATCCAGGAGATAGCCGGCCAGGTCACGCCGCGCCTGATTCAGGCCTTCCAGTTTACCCAACTGCACGAGGCCGATCGCCGCTTCGATCTCGGTCATGCGATAGTTCCACCCGATCGTGTTCGTCAGGTATTTTCTGGCCTCGCCGGCGACCACGGCTTCTCCGTGATTGCGCACCATGCGGGCCCGCTCGGCCAGGTCGGGATGGTTCGTGATGACCATGCCGCCCTCGCCGGTCGCCATGTTCTTGGTCTCCTGGAAGCTGAAGACGCCGCAATCGCCCATCGTCCCCACCAGCCGGCCTTTGTCGCGGGCCCCTGGCGCCTGCGCACAGTCTTCGATCACTTTCAACCCGTGCCGCCGCGCGATGGCGAGGATCCGGTCCATGTCCGCCGGATGCCCCAGCAGGTGGACCGGAATGATCGCCTTGGTGCGCGGAGTAATCGCCGCTTCGATGCGATCCGGGTCCATGCAGAAGGTGACCGGATCGATGTCCACGAAGACCGGAATCGCGTTGTGGTGAAGGACCGCCGTCGCCGTGGCGGTAAAGGTGTAGGGCGGCACGAGCACTTCATCTCCGGGACCGATCTCGCAGGCCGCCACCGCTGCGTGGAGGCCGGAGGTCGCCGAATTGACGGCCACGGCATGCGTCACCCCGTGATACGAGGCGAAGGCAGCCTCAAAGGCCTGTATCTTCCGTCCGCCCAGGAACCCCTGTCGGCTGGCCGAAAACGTGGAGAGCTGCCCCGAGTCCAGCACCTCCATCACGGCCCGTTTCTCTTCCTCGCCGATCACCGGATAGGCCGGATAGGGCGTCTTCCGGACGGGCTTCCCTCCCACGAGAGCCAAGGCACTGGCATTGCGTGTCGTCACGATGTCATTACCTCCATTGGGACAGCGAGCGATAAAGGGGAAACTCGATGCGCGTATGGCCGCGCGTGGCCGATTCGCATAGCGCCCAAGCCACCTCCAGGGCCGCCAGGCCGTCCCGCCCGCTGCAGGCCGGGACCTTGTCGCTCTGCACGCACCGCACAATATCCTTGACCGCCACGACCAGGCGGTTCTCTCCGTGGAGCAAGGCCGGATCTTCGGCTTGGGCTTGAGACAGTTCTCGATAGCCCGAATACCGCGGACTGTCCTCGAACCGCGAGACCTCCAGACGATCGCCGTCCCCGAAGAGGCAGATCCGCCCACGGCTTCCCAGCAATTCCAACTCGAACAGGTGATTGGCGCGGTCCCAGCCAGAGACCACGGTCCCTTGCACGCTGGACCGAAAGTGCAGATAACCGGACAGGTTGAGTTCCCCCTCCCCGTGATCCGTCGCGTCTCCGCAGGCCCACTCCACATTGCCGGCATAAAACCGCATCAAGTCGAACAAATGTGTGCCCATCGTGAAGACTTTTCCCGGGTAATGTCCCACGATCGATTTGAGGACCCCGATCTCACCCTGGGCCAGCAGCCGTTTGGCATGGATGTAGATCGCCTCCCAGCGCCGCGAATGGTTGACCGCCAGGACCACCCCGGCGGACTCGCAGGCCTCGACCATGTCCATCGCCTGCTCCACCGTCGCCGCCAGCGGCTTCTCGCAGAAAATGGCCTTGACGCCCGCCTTCACCCCTTCCAGGACCATCTCATGGTGGAAGGCGGTCGGCGAGCAGATGCTCAGCAGATCGATGGTTTCGCTTCGCAACATTTCCCGATAGTCACGATAACCATTGGACACCCGCCGGCCTTTGACGAACCGATGCAGCCGGTCCGCATCCGGATCGGCGCCCGCCACCAGTCCCACCTCCGGCACGGCCAGGTAGGCTCCGGCATGGGTCCAGATCTCGGTCCGCTTGGGATCGTCATCGAACTGGTTGCCGATCTGGCCCAGTCCGATAATCGCGGCACGAGTCCGACCCGTGCCAGCCTGGCGACTCTCCTGTGGTTGCGCAGCGGCGACCGGTATTGCCGCCTCCTTATAGTGTGACAATGCTCACTCCTTTTTCCGAAAGATGGCGCAGCTGCCGATAGATCGCGTCGGTCTCCCCGGATGATGCGATCAAGACTCCGTCCGGCTGGTAGGCTTCGATCGTATCCGGCGAGGACACCGGAATTTTCCCGAACAACATGCGGTGCTTCGTGGCGTCATTGTCCACAAAGCCCAGTATCCGGATGGGCGTCGTCTTGGCCGCGCTGTAGACCAATTCACCGGTTTCCGCCGCGCCGAAGAGCACCACGCTCTTCAACCCCTCTCGGTGCAGTTCCCAGAGCCGCCGCTCAACCTCCTGTTTGGCGATGGAGTACAGACTGGCAATTTCTTTGGAATAGGCGCCCATGAGGGCCACTCTCCGCTCAGTGCCCTTGGCCGTCACGACATACTTCATGTTCCGGTTGGTCTGCCCCGACACCGAGACCACGCCCTGGTCGATCAAGTCCTTCATGTAATTGTGGGACATGGCGCTGCTGACCCCCACCTTCTTGGCCAACTGGTGCTGGCTCAAATTCGACGTTTCTTCGAGCGCCAGCAGCACGAAGAGCTCCCGCATGAGCTTGGTCGGCCGAAGAAATTGCAGAGGCGCGGTAATCATCGCGAACCGTCCATCCAGTAACTAAACGCTCTATCGTCACGATCGGCCGGAAACTTAAGCGCGGGATGCTCGCTGAAGCCACACACCATACAAATCCGATGCCATGATCGGATTCAGCGACGAGATGCAGGCTGGGCTTGAGGGAACCGGTCATGGTCGCGGGAGGCAACGACGCGAAGGACGGACGGCTGGGCAATATTTTCCTGGTGGCGCACGTCTCTTACCCGGCGCGACCTGCACAGGCGGAGCCATCCGATGGCCTGTCATGAAGGGGTTGCGACCTGGACCTAGGCCGATGCGACAACACCGTGGATCGTGACAGCCGTCACCACGCGGCCCCCATCGAGGCGACGATCGTACGGTAGGTCTCGGGGGTCAGTCGTCCGGCCTGTTCGAGGTCGTCATGGAAGACGCGATGAAAGAAGGCGTCTGCGGCTTGGCAGATCGCCAGGCCCTTTCCATTGACCGCGCGATGGCCCGAAAGGCGCGCCTGTCTGAGCAGGACGGACTCCGAAGGGGAATAGATGCTGTCCACGATCCGGACAGAGGGAGTGGCCGCAGCCAGGATGCGCAATGAGCGCTCGATGTTCGCCAGAATATCGGACAACGAGGCCCGGTACCATTGCTCATAGAAGCGCGTGGCGCCGTTGACGATGTCGGCGGGAAGTCCGACCGGATTCGCCGGGGCCAGCGACGAGTAGGGCTCCAGGGACACTCGCAATCCGTCAGCCTGTGTGAAAAATCCTGTCTGTCCCTTGAGCGTGACGTTGATGATCAGATGGACCCGAGGCGCCACCGTCTCAATCGCCGTTTCATGGACCCAGGTCACAGAGGGATAGCTGGCCTGCAGATCGCTGCAGAGCCGTTCAACAGGGCCTCGCGAACGATTGGCCAGATAGAGCCGGCCGCGCCCGATCGCTTCGGAGAGGGACCAGGCCAACGCGTGACCGGCGCAACCGGCGCCGATCAGCAGCACATCCAGCCCGTTCAATTGATCGAGGAACGGCCCGTCTTCGTCGGGAAATCCTGTGGTCAGACCGGCCACTGCCCCGGATCCCTCCGTGTTCGACCCGATCAGCCGGCCCTCTCTCGTGCGGACAACCGTATTCACGGAACCGATGCGGCGGGCCAAGGGATCCAGTTCATCCAGCAACGCAACCACACGTTTCTTATACGGAGCCGCCACGTTAAACCCCTTGAGGCGGTCATCCCGGCGAGCGGCGTCGAAAAAGGTCTCCAGCTTTTCCGGCTCCACATCGAACCTGTGGTAGCGCGCCTCGATCCCCAAAATCTGCAAAGCAACATTCCAGAGCGAGGGACCTTTGGCGGAGGTCGAAGAGGTTTCGCCCAGGATCCCCGTCATCCCCCGCATCTCCAAGGCCTGGGCATCAAGCGGGTTCGACAGACAGTCCTGAATGGATGCCCCGGTGGTCTTCAGGGCTGGGGACCTTGCCTCTACAACCGGTTGCGTCTCCGCAGCCGGTTGCGTCTGGCCCTGCCGTTCATATTCCTGCAGAAGATCACGGCCTTGCTTCAACCAACGCTCAGCCTCGCTCAAGATGGAGGTCAATGTCGTGTTCAGTGCTTCAAGCTGCCTCAGTCGTTCCTGTTCCTGCTTGTGCCCATTGAGGTTCCGCACGATCCCGATCGTGCCCAGAAACCGTCGCGCCTGGTCGTACAGCCCCATCGCGCTGAGTTCGACATCCGTCTCCCTGCGCGGGACAGCCGGATCGGACTTGGGCAAGAGCTGGAGACCAAAACGCCTGGTGGCCCTGGCACCGATACGTCGTTCATTGAAGCGGTACATGGCCTGCTCCTGGTCCTCCGGACGCAACAATGTCGAATAGTGTCGCCCGACCAACTCTTGCGGGTCATACCCAAGAAGAGTGTCCACGGTCTGGCTGACGCGCTGAAATCGCCCTTCACTGTCCAATTCATAGAGCACCTCCGCCATGGTCTCGATCAAATGCAGGTACCGTTCGGCCGAGTCCATCCGCTGGCGCAGTTCACGTGTCTCCAACACTTGCTGCACGACGATCGGCAATTCCGTCTGAAACGCGGGGGCTTGCTTGGACAGATAATAGTCCGCGCCCATCTGGAGCGCCTGTGTCCTTTCGGACGGATCGTGGCGTCCGGCCACGACCACAATGGCCGACTGAGGCCTCTGCCGCCTGAGTGCTTGGAGCAGATCGAGCCCGCTCGCACCGAGAAGCTGGGCATCCAGCAGAATGATGTCCCATGCCTGCTCCGACACGCACCGTTGCAACTCCTCCGCCGAATACACGGCTTCCACTCGACAGTCGGCATAGAACGCCCGCAGGCTCATCGTAATCAATTTGACTTCCTGAGCCTGTGCGCTCGCAACCAATATGCGGGGAGCATCAATAGGAGCCATGGGTATCCTCTAATGATGGCCGGACAATCCGCGCGGTCGCGTGGCTTCGCCGACCGCATGGATGTGACGTCGTCGTCACAGGAGCACCCCCTCACCGACTTCGGCCCGAACCGGGAGCCCGAACAGCGGCCCATCGGCGGTCAGACCGGACGGGGTCAATGTCCCGATCATATGCCGGTAGGTCCAGGTATTCCAGCACCGGGCCGAACTGGTGGTATAGAGCAGGCTCGGCTGCTTCAGCCGTTGCTGTTGATCGTGCGACAAGTGGGGATGTGAACCGAACAGCAGGCTCACCTGAGTCGATAGCCACAAGGGGCTCAGGTCAACGACTTCCAAGATCGCCTTGGCCAGGGCCGGGTCCGCTTCCCAAATGATGAGATGCTGCGACGCGCGCAGTCGTTCGGCAAGAGCCGTCGCAAGCTCACCAGACCCCAATCCCAACTGGACGATGGTGGTATGGCCCTCGGCCTGCTCCCGATGAGACGGGTCCGAGAGGATGGTGCGATAGCCATCCCGCTCTCCCCAACGAACGATCGGAACGTCATGCCCGTCGGCATTGTGCAGGGCCAAGGCAACCAGATAGCCGTCGCTCCTGCGGACCCTATAGTGCCGAGTCCCCATCTCATCGGGGGGCGTTCGTCGGCATAACGGCGGAATGGTCCAGGGTTGGGTCTCCGACAACGCGGCCAAGTTCCAACCGAGCACATCGGTCGAGCCGGGCCATTGCAGCACCCGATAGAGTCGCTGGATCGTCAGTGGGTCATCGCTGGGCTGGTCGGGCACAGGGTCGGCCGGCCGTGCACTCATCCCCATCCGACAATCCCCTGCGGCGACCCGGACCGCATCGGTTCGAAAACCGGCACGGGCAAGGACCGTCTGCAACGTGCCGGGGCTATACAAGCGGACATGGGCGCCGGACAGGAC
>SCVQ01000269.1 GCA_004296865.1 Nitrospirota bacterium | reverse complement strand
AGAGCAGGCGCTCCGCCATCCGCAGGGTCTCTCGACGATAAAACTCCGTTCGCGCGGTGCGTGAGATCAAGGAGGTTGTGAGGTCCGGCACAGGCATGGGTTAGTCCAGGTACTGACGCATCCACTCCTCGAGGATCAGCAGGCTCATGAGCTGCTTCTCACGGGCGAGATCCCCAGCCGGATCCTTCGTCGCCAACTCGCTGATTGAGGCCGGATCGAAGATGCCACGCCGTCGGATGCAGTCCGGCGAGAGCAGATCCTGGACATAGGCCTTGAACCCTCGGCCGAAGCACTTCGTATATGGGAAATAGAAGGCCTTCTTCTTAGCCTGAACGGTGTCGAAAGGCAAGAGGTCGCGGCAGGCCTGCCGCAGGAGGTATTTGGTCGTGAGGCCGCGCAGCTTGAGGGAATCTGGCACGCGGGCACAGAACTCCACCAGCCGGTGGTCCAGGAAGGGGACGCGTCCCTCCAGCGAGTTGGCCATGGCCAGCCGGTCTTGTTTGTGTAGGGTATAGTTCGGCAACCAGTGGTTCAAATCCAAGTGCCCAACCTGCTCGAAGAGCCCACATGGACCACGCCCCTTCGTTCGTGGCGGACTGGCCGGGCCAAAGTATGGCTCAAACTCCTGGGTCACCAGGTCGGTCGAAAGCCGGTCCCGGAACGTCGGCGCGAGCGCATCCCGGAGCCAGTCTTGGGGGAACACCGAGGCCAGGGAGCGGAAGGCCTCGACCGGACGATCAAGAGAGGCGAGAAAGTCGGCCGCTCGCTGTCCACCCTGTGGGCCCAGCGGGGCTGGATAGGGGACGAGCCGGCCGAGCAGGCCAGCCGGCGCGTGGCGGACGAGGGGCAGGACCAACGCTCGCGTGATTGCCGGGGGAACCCACCGGTTGTAGAAGGCCGCCGCCCGGAAGGCCTGGTGGTGCACGTAGCCATTTAGTAGCTCGTCTGCTCCTTCTCCTGTTACAACCGCCTTGACCGTCCGCGCGGCTTCCTGTCCGAGGAGGAACGTCGGGATCACGATCGCGTCGCCGACCGGCTCGTCCAGGTGCCAGACAGTTGCCTTCAGCAGGTCGTAGGAGGACTCGCCGATCACGAGCGGATGGTGGTCGCAATCAAGCTGTTCGGCGAGCCGACGGGCCTCCTCCAACTCATCCTGCTCCGTGCCGAACCCGATCGTGAACGTCGTAATCGCGCGTGAGGAGTGTCGCTGCATCAGGGCGACCACGGCGCCGGAATCCAGGCCTCCGCTCAGGAAGGCGCCGATGGGGACATCGCTGATCATGCGCAGCCGGACGGCGTCCTCAAGCAGAGCGCGGAACTCGATGATCAACTCGTGCTCATCCGAGACGGGATGTGGGCTGTAGTCGAGGCTCCAGAAGGAAACTGGCTCGATCTCCTTGGTGTCCGGCGTGACCAAGACGTAGGTGCCAGGGGGAAGCTTCCGGACGGTCTTGAACAAGGTCTGCTGGCCGGGAACATACCGGAGTTCAAGATAGGCGACGAGTGCGTCGGGAGCCAAGTCCCGGCGGAAGCCGGGGAGTTTGAGGAACGCCTTCAACTCCGAGGCGAAGGCCCAGACGGAGCTGGCCCTCGTATAGTAGAGAGGGCGGATACCAAGCCGGTCCCGCGCGAGCAGCAGCGTGCCTGCCCGCTCGTCCCACAAGGCGATAGCAAACTCCCCGTTGAACCGCGAAAGACACTCGACGCCCCACCGCCGGTAGG